>SVPT01000103.1 GCA_015065695.1 Oscillospiraceae bacterium
TTCGGAAGCGGGTGCCGGTGCTGCCGGGGTGATGACCTCTTCAATGCGGATATTCTCCGCCTTCTGCATGGGACGGGCCTCTGCCTCAAACTCGGCAAAGCTTTCCACCTGATGCTGTGCAGTCAGCAGCTCCATCACAAGGTCAAACTCCTCGGGAGTGACCTGAGTGGAAGCGTTATATTTGCGCTCTCCGGGCGCATTGCTCTTGAGAAGCTCGGTCATAGCCTTGGGAGCCATGCCGAAGTCTTCCGCAAACTGTGATACCTTGTATTTAGAATCCATATATTTACTCCTCCCCGTTGCCTGTTAGCAGCAGCTTGATTTTTTTCGCGAAGCCGCTGTCGTTGACCGAGATAACCCCAACTGCCTTGCCCAGTGCCGCATTAAGCTCTTCGATGGCATAAGGCAGTTTCATTAATTCGGTGCTGCAGCCCTCCGTATGGCGCAGCAGCTTTTTCAGTGAGCCCTCGGACAAATCGTCCGCGGTCAGCACAAGCCGCGCCTCTCCTTTTCTGACGCTGTCGCAGACGCTGTCGAAGCCGAGTGAAAGCCGTCGGGCTCTGCGCGCCAGACCTAACAGGGACAATGCCGCATCATTCACTCCGCATCAGCTCCTTTTCCATAGCATCATAGACCTCTGCGTCTATCTGACAGGAGAGAGAACGCTCTATGCGCCGCTTTTTCTGGGCTGCCCTCAGGCAGTCAATACTGCGGCAGACATACGCGCCCCTGCCCGGTTTCTTTCCGGTGAGGTCGAGAGATACCGACTCATCCGGTCCACGCACAACGCGCACCAGCTCCTGTTTGGGCTTCATTTCGCCGCAGCCGGAACACATACGCATTGGTGTTTTGCGTTTTTGCTGCATAGGTTACCTCGATTCGCACAGATTAGATAATACTGAGATTCGACAGCAGAGCGGAAACCGCAGCGGGATGCCGCTGTCCCTCGCTCTGTCGAAGAGCAGTACATAGTGCCGGCTTATCCGGCAAAGGGCCTTTATTCGGCCTCAGCAGTATCAAGGTCTTCTGCCGGAGTAATTTCCTCTTCGGCAGTGATTTCGTCAATTTCGTCCTCTTCATCGTCAAAGGTGCTCTGGGAGCGAATGTCAATCTTGAATCCGGTAAGGCGGGCTGCAAGGCGGGCATTCTGTCCCTTGTGACCGATTGCGAGGGAAAGCTCGTTGTCGGGCACACATACGCGGCAGGCCTGAGGATTGTCTTCGTCGATGACAACACGGATTACGTGCGCGGGAGCAAGGGCGTTGCTGATAAAGACCTCAGGGTCATAGCTGTAGGGGATAATGTCTATCTTCTCATCGTTCAGCTCTTTGATGATGGGGGAGATGCGGGAGCGGTGCAGACCGATGCACGCACCGACAGCGTCCACGTTTTCGTCGTTGCTTGCAACGGCAAGCTTGGTGCGGCTGCCTGCCTCGCGGGCAACAGCCTTTATCTCAACGGTGCCATCAAAGATTTCGGGCACCTCGGTCTCAAAGAGACGCTTGACCAGTCCGGGGTGGGTGCGGGAGATGGTGATGCGGGGGCTGCGGTCGCCTTCGCGGATTTCCACAACAAAGACCTTTACGCTCTCGCCCTCCCGGAGGACTTCGCCCTCTATCTGCTCGTTCTTTGTCAGAGGTATCTCGAAGCGGTCAATCTTGACGATGACCGAGCCGTTGCGGTCGTCAATGCGATCAACGGTACCGGTGACCAGATCCATCTCGCGGGAACGCATCTCGCTGACCACCTGACTGCGCTCCACCTCGCGGATACCCTGACGGATAACCTGACGGGCGGTCTGTGCGGCGATGCGGCCGAACTCGCGGGGGTCCTGAGGGATGCCCACATAATCGCCCACCTGCACGGTGCGGTCATACTGCATTGCGTCCTCCAGAGAAATCTCATGGGTGGGACGGGTGACATCGTCGGAGACGCGCTTGTTGAGGAACACCGCAAAGGTGTTGGTGGCGGCGCTGATGTTGACAACCACGTTGTCGTTGCCTTCATTGCTGCCCTTCAGTGCTGCGGTGATGGCGGCGGAAATGCGCTCGATCATGTAATCCTGAGGTATTCCGCGTTCCAGCTCAAACTGCTCCAGAGCGGCGAAAAACTCCTTGCTCATGGACTGTTCGGCAGCCTTCTGGCTCTTTTTGCTTGCCATTATGATAACCTCCGTCTGCGGGTGCGATGACCCGCCTTTGGTGTGTGTTTACTGTACTGTCGTTTTTACTAAAGTGTAGTTCTTGTTAAAACTCCGCGTATATCCTGACTGAAACGGTCTCCTTCTGAGGCAGCTCCAGTGTTGTTCCGTCTTCCAGCTCGAGGAGAATGATCTTGTCACGCATACCCAGCAGCGTTGCGATGATTTCCTTCTGTCCGTCGCGGGGGCGGTAGAGGGTAACGCACACAAGCTCGCCCGCCATGGCCTCGAAGTGCTCGGGGCGCACCAGCTCGCGCTCTATGCCGGGGGAGCATACCTCCAGGCAATAGCTCTGCTCAATGGGGTCAAGGTCGTCCAGCGGCTTGTCAATAGCGCGGCTCATGGCCTCGCAGTCCTCAATGGTCACGCCCTCTTCCTTGTCGATGAAAAGGCGCAGATACCACATCGCACCCTCCTTGACAAAGCGCACGTCCCACAGGGAAAGACCAAGCTGCGCCGCGATAGGCTCTGCCAGCTCGGTGACAACGGCAACGGTATTGCCGCCGCGGTTCTTCGGTTTCTCGCTCATAGATGATCCCTCTTTGGTAACGGAATATTTGTGCCATGCGTGGTCAAACAAAACGAAAGAGCGGGTCGCCCCACTCTTTCGTCCTTTTCCATCTTACATTTTACTATAAAGTATTTTACCACAAAGGCAGTGCTATTACAATCAGTAAATCTCCCGAATAAAGCGGTTTGGCACAGCCATATTTTGGGCGTTTTGCGCCTGCCTGACTAAAAGCCGAGGAACATATTGCCGGAATCGGCATTGTTTTCGGAGTTGTCCTCCTCTTCAGACTCTTCTTCGGTCTCTTCTTCGTATTCTTCCTCAGCTTCCTCTTCATAATCCTCGGCATCGTCCTCTGCTTCGGCATCGCCTTCAAGGGCGGCGTCGCGTGCCGCGAGGCAGTCGGAGAAGAGCAGCGCATCGACAAATCCTGCTATGCCGATGACGGTGCAGATGATATAGATGGCGCGTATTCCGCTACTGTCGGTGTCGAACATATTGGTCCACAGCATGATCATGGCGGTGCAGAGGGCGACAAGTGCAAGCACCTGGGCGCAGAAGAAAACGATAAAGCCGGTGGTGATCAGGTTGTTCTTTGCCCGGGAGACAAGTGCGCTGACCGGACCGATGATGAAAAGCACCAGCATACCCAGCATGGAGATGATGGCAAAAACGTCTGCGCCAAGCATGGGCTTGCCGTTGGCGAGTTCGCCCACAAAGCCGGTGTAGTAAGCCATGCCGAATGCGGCAGCCAGCAGCAGAACAGTAAGTGTATCGGTAAGTTTTTTCATTTTGTGTTTTCTCCCTCCGAAAAAGCCGCTTGTGCGACAAAATATTAAATTCAAATATATTTTATAGCAAAGCCATTGTTTCGTCAAGTGAGAATTGTGTATTGAATTGACGAAAACGTAAGCAAGTGAACCCCAGTTGCAGAGAGCGTGCGCAAAAAATAACTGCGCCCGCACGGAGTATACCGCAGGGCGCAGGATTTGATTATTCGGTGGGGTTAAAGAAACAGGTTACAGTCTGGAATCAAGCTGCTCCTTCTTCTTCTTGCGGTTGACCTTCTTGATGCGAAGGTTGAGCTTGCCGCAGGCGACAAAAGCCGCAACCATGATGACAAACAGCACGATAAGCCAGCCGAGAAGCTGAGCGTTGTTGGCTGTGGCACTCTGGTAGAACAGGTCACTGAGACCGCCCTCGATTTCGCTGGAAACCATGGACTGTCCCAGCTTTGTGATGGTCTCGAAAATCTTTATCAGTACAGCAACCATGCCGAGGGAAAGGGCAACAAAGCACAGCGATACAAGCAGGCTCAGCAGGGGGCCATGTTCCGATTCGCTGACATTGTATGCGGCTCTGGTCAGCGGACGCATATTCTTTACGTCCACCAGACGGGCATTGCGGGCGGCAATCATAGTGGTCGCGTTCTGTGCGGCAAGGTCGTCCGAGGTGCCGGCAGAGCTGTTTCTCTGCTGGTCGGTCAGGAGGGGTGCGCCGCATTTCTGGCAAAAACGGTCTTCGTTGCCGTTAAGCGCAGAGCATCTTCCACAGATCAAAGAACTTCATTCCTTCCTTAGTGTGGGGTGTAGGTGTTGCTTGGTTTTAGTGGTCGTACTTATAGTTGTTGACCATGCGCTTGAACAGGGAGATAACGCCGATGATACCGATGATGGTTACAAGCACCACCAGACCGGCGATGACAAGCATGGAGATGTTGTCGTTGGAGGAAACGGCTGAGCCGGCAGCAAAGTCGCTCCCCTCACCAAGCTGAGCGGACTGACCATAGGTGCCGTTGAAGATGGTCTTGAAGGTTTCAAGCACCTTCTGGGAGAGACCGTACAGCCAGCCTGCAACGCTGACTGCCACAGCCAGCAGAGGGGCTGCAAGTCCCTTGCGGCGCTCGCCGGCCTGCTTTTTCTTCTGTGCGGCTGCTTCGGCTGCTTCAATGGCGGCTACATTCTGGGGGAGGTTGTCGCTGAGCAGCTTGCCGATAGGCTCTTCGTCCTGTCTGCGTCCGCAAACGGGGCAGCTGTCGCTGTTCTCGGGAATAAAATTACCACAGAATCTGCAATTCATAATAAATTACCCTCTTTTCTTTGGTTTTTGTGTTGTTCAAAGGCTGCCGGTTTTCAGTCGAATTATGTATGTATCAGCCCTCTTCGGCGACGTCGGCGGGAACTTCCGCGCCGCTGTCCTTAAGGCGTATGATGTCGTACTTGTCGCAGTAGTCCATAATGGCCTGCAGCTCGTTGTCGGTCTTGGCGTCATTGAGCATACCCCACAGCTCGTCGGCATAACCGCGGAACTGATCGGCCTTTGCGAGATAGAAGGTGCCGATAAGCGCCTTTTCCGAAAGATTCTCATAGCGCTTTGCCTGGAACTCGGTGTAGGAGACCATGAAGCAGCAGTTGCGGAACTTGATCTCCTGCTCGGTGCTGCTTTCGTCGGGGACAAGACGCTTGAAGGTCTTTTCATATTCGGTGAGGAAGTTGTAGCCTTCCGCCTCGCCGCTCATATTGACCAGATCCTCGACAATGTCGTCAAAGTTGTCGTTGCGCACCTCGGATACCAGCGTGAGGCACTGGCGGTACTTGTCGTTCTGTACCTCTTCAAAGCCGCTTTCCTTGAAGGGCTCTGTGCTGAGCCATGCGGCAACGGCGGCGGCGGAGACCGCCAGAATGATGACCAGAACAATGCCTATCATGGTCTTGCCGTAGCGCACCACGCGCTGCTTGGAGAAGGAGCGCGGCATGGGTGCCAGCGTGATAAGAGGAACGGTGGTTATAGGTGCCGAGCTGTCCTGCGGGTCGCTGCTGCGCTTGGCTCCGGACTTCATGGATGCGCCGCAGGAGGTGCAGAATACTGCCTCATCGCGGACGGAGCCGCCGCATACAGAGCACGTTTTCATAAAAAATCCCTGCCCTTGTTTATGTAATATTTAAGAATAGTGTGCCAAAGGAATATTTCCCGTATAATTATGCCATAAAGTGAACAAAAGGTCAATAGTAATCTTGCCGCGGCAATGAACAGAAATGAAAAACACGGTCGGTTTACGGCGGCAGGGAGCATATGAGCAGTCACAGACGCAGGATAATCCGTACATATGCCGGCAAGAGGTGTATTACGGCAATTGTACTGCTCACAAAAAATCAGCAATATCTGCATTGTAAATCATTGGTCGATATGCTATCATGTGGTCAAAGTATGCTGCAGAGGCTGCAAAGGCAGCCGCAAAAATAGAAAAAACCAATTAAATTGAAAATTACGAAAGGAGCTTTCATTATGGACAAGCTTCAGCACAGAAAGGCCTCCCGCCGCATAGTTGTACGCGATGCAAAGGGCTCTCCCGTGCCCAATGCTAAGGTTCATGCCTCACAGACCCGCCACAGCTTCCTCTTTGCCTGCGGCGCTCCCTTCCTCACCCCCATGCTGATGCCTGAGGTGCCCGAGAAGGATCGTGAGCAGCTGCGTGTATACTGGGAAGCATGGAAAGAGCTGTTTGACATGGGTGTTCTGCATTTCTATCAGGGACGCTACGAGCCTGTGCAGGGTCAGACCATGGAGGAGCCCACCCTCAGAGCCGCCCGCTTCCTTGTGGAAAACGGACGCAAGGCAAAGGGTCACCCTCTCTGCTGGCACACTGTCGATGCCCAGTGGCTCATGCCCATGAGCAATGAAGAGGTGCTGGACAACCAGCGCGGACGTATCGAGCGCGAGATGACCGCCTTCAAGGGTCTGGTCACCGTCTGGGACGTTATCAACGAAGTGGTTATCATGCCCGAGTTTGAGAAGACTGTCAACGCAATCACACGCCTTTGCCAGCACATGGGTCGTGTTCCCCTTGTCAAGGCTCTGTTTGAGAAGGCACGTCAGGCTGACCCCGATGCAACCCTGCTCATCAACGACTTCAACACCTCCGAGCGTTACCGCCAGCTTATCGAAGATATGATAAACGATGGCGTAGTGCCCGATGTCATCGGCATACAGTCCCATCAGCATCAGGGCTTCTGGGGCATGGAAAAGCTGGCTGAGGTTGTGGAACGCTTCGCTTCCTTTGGTATTCCCCTGCACTTTACCGAGAATACCTTTGTTTCCGGTCATCTTATGCCGCCCGAAATCGTTGACCTCAACGACTATCAGATAAGCGAATGGCCCAGCACCGCCGAGGGCGAGGAGCGTCAGGCTCGCTGGACTCTGGAAATGCTGGATTACCTCTTCGAGCAGCCCAGTGTTCATGCCTATACCTGCTGGGACTTCGTTGACGGCGGCTGGCTTGGCGCACCTGCCGGTCTTATCCGCAAGGACGGCAGCCGCAAGCCTGCCTATGAGGCTCTCTGGCAGCGCATCAACCGCGACTGGCGCACCGAGGTCGACCTGCACACCGACGAAAACGGCGAGGTTGTGCTGGAAGGCTTCATGGGTCGCTACGACATCACCTGCGGCGACATCTCCGCAGAGATAGAGCTGTCCCGCGGAGAGGACGTCATCACCATCGGATAGTCAGAGAAATTCCCGAACAAAACATACTTCACAAAATACAGAACGCGCCGGACCGGCAATAATCGGTCTGGCGCGTTTTTGCGTTTGCGGTGATTCAGTTACTCCTCATAAATAGCCTTCGCAAGCAGCTCGCGGTTGGCTTCCATGTCAATGCGCAGCACCCAGTGTCCCTTGTATACTCCGCCGACAGACTCGGTGCTTTCATCGGGCACACGGAATTGTACCAGCTCATAATTTTTGTACTTGCCCGCGTCCATTGCAAGCTGCAGAATTTCCTGCGAGGAAAGGTCGGTGTACAGATTGCTGGCAACGGCATCGGCTGTGTTTATCAGTGCCTTGTAGTCGGCTTCGCGTGCCTTGGCGATGAGCTGCTCCAGCACCATGCGCTGATGGTCGGCACGGGCATAGTCGCCATTCTCAAGGTATCTGTTGCGCACAAAGCCCATTGCCTGCTTCCCGGTGAGGTGGACGCTGTCGCCCGTTTCGCGGAGGAAACCGTCATCTGAGGGGAGATTAAGCTGCCTGTTGATTTCCGCAACATAGGTGTTGATTACCTTGTTCTGGTTGTCGTGTACGGGGACATCAACGCCGCCCAGCGCATCAACACTGTCCATGAAAGCGTAG
>SVPT01000004.1 GCA_015065695.1 Oscillospiraceae bacterium
GGTGCGGCTGACCAGGTTGCCGAGGTCGTTGGCAAGGTCGGAGTTGATGCGGTTGCACAGCGCCTCGTTGGTGAAGTTGCCGTCCGCGCCAAAGGGTACGTCACGCATGAGGAAGTAGCGGATAGCGTCAGAGCCGTAGCGGCTGGAGAGCAGAATGGGGTCAACTACGTTGCCCTTGGACTTGCTCATCTTTTCGCCTGCGTTGCCGAAGAGCAGCCAGCCGTGACCGTACACACGCTCGGGCAGAGGCATATCAAGAGCCATCAGCATTGCGGGCCAGATGATGGTGTGGAAGCGGACGATTTCCTTGCCGACAAAGTGTACCTGTGCCGGCCAGAACTTCTGATAGAGGGAATCGTCGTCGGAGGCGAAGCCCAGTGCGGTGGTGTAGTTGAAGAGGGCATCGACCCATACATATACAACGTGCTTTTCGTCAAAGTCTACGGGCACGCCCCATGTGAAGCTGGTGCGGGAGACGCACAGGTCCTCAAGACCCTGCTTGATGAAGCTGATCATCTCGTTCTTACGGCTCTCAGGCTGAATGAACTGGGGGTTGTCCTCGTACAGCTTGAGCAGACGGTCGGCGTACTTGGAAAGACGGAAGAAGTATGCCTCCTCCTTGGAGGGGTGGCAGGGACGTCCGCAGTCGGGGCAGTTGCCGTCCTTGAGCTGGGTCTCGGTCCAGAAAGCCTCGCAGTCGGTGCAGTACATACCCTCGTAGGCTCCCTTGTATATATCGCCGCGGTCGTAGAGCATACGGAAGATTCTCTGGATAGCGGCAACGTGGTAATCATCGGTGGTGCGGATGAACTTGTCGTAGCTGATGTCAAAGGTGCGCCATACCTCCTGGAAGCCCGCGACTATCTCATCGACAAACTCCTTGGGAGTGACGCCTGCGGCAGCAGCGCGGGTCTCAATCTTCTGACCATGTTCATCGGTGCCGGTGAGGAAAAACACATCATACCCCTGCATTCGCTTGTAACGTGCCACGGTGTCGGCGGCAACGGTGGTGTAGCTGTGACCGATGTGCGCCTTGCCGGAAGGGTAGTATATGGGTGTGGTGATGTAGAATGTCTTGTTTTCCATAAGTGTGTGTCCTCCTGAAATGGTGGTCGCGCAGCAAGCAAACCGCTGCACGCCGTATTTGATGCGGGGTATTCTGTTATTATATCACATCAAGGGAATTTTTCAAGTGGTGCGGGCGGCAGAGTGTGATATTAAATTGTACATTACCCAAACCTATTGATTATTCGCACAGAAACGTGCTATAATCGTAAAAACAAAGGGAAAAGGGAGGAAAAACCATATGAAGGAAATTTTGGCGTGGAGAAAGAACCTGCTGCTGATAGCTGTGCTGGCGGTTGTACTGCTGTTTGTCGTGTTCTATGTCCTTGACGTATTCGGCTGCTTTGGCTGCAATATGTGCGGCGGCTTCTGGAGCTGCTTTGAGGACTGCGTCTTTGGCTGCTCCGACTGCGTGGGCTGTGCACTGGGCTGCAACTGATGCCCATGCATTGCCGCGACAAATAAGCGAATAAATAAGGCTGCTCTCTGACGTGTACCGTCTGAGGCAGCCTTTTGCGTTACAATAATATATGAGCGGGTTTCACTTTTCGGGGATATACTTCTCGAATATCACCGAGTTGCCCAGACGCTCGCACTCTTCCTGCTGCTCAGGGGTGCGTACCGTCCAGTCAAACTCCGGCACGCGGAAGAGCAGCCTGCACAGCCGCAGGGAGAAGCCCATCTTGTCGGGGTGGTACATGGCGAGGAAATCAGGGCGAGCGGCCACGTTGGTCAGGAAGTTGTGCAGGGCGAAGTCCACAATGCGGGGTATGCGGTCGCCGTGGCGGTTGTAGAAATAGGAAAGCTGACCGCGAGGCAGCTCGGGGCGGTTGCGCCGCAGCCAGATAAGTGCCTTGGGGTCAAAGGATTCCAGCAAGAAATCTCCCTTGTAGCCGTCCAGCAGTCTGCAGACCTCCTCGCAGAGAGCGGCGTGGTTGCCCTTGTCCACCTTCAGCTCAATGATGAGCGGTACCTGCCCCGCTATCAGTTCCAGCACCTCGCTCAGGTAGGGTATGGTGTGCGTTGTTCCCTCAAGGCGGCATTGGCTCATGCGCTCGGCGGTCTGCTCGTTTATCATAAGCTTTTCGCCGGTCATGCGCTCCGCGCTGCAGTCGTGCAGCACCATAAGCTGCCTGTCGGCGGTGAGGTGAACGTCCAGCTCCATGCCGAAGCCCCTGTCGGCGGCAGCAGCAAAGGCGGCGAGGGAGTTTTCGGGGATACCCTTCTCGCTGTCGTGCAGCCCGCGGTGGGCATAGGAACGCCCCATGCACCGCTCCACCACAGGGTGGCGGCGCAGTGAGGGCATTATCAGCAGAAGATAGATGACTGCCACGGCACAAAGACCGATGGAAATATACATTATTGCAAGCATTGAGTAATTATCCTTTCAAAATGCCTGCGCACCGACCCATGACGGAGCGCAGGCATTTCGTTTATTCGGTGTATCCCTAGATGCTGAGGGTAAGGCAGCCGCCGGAAACACGACCCATGCGCACCGTTGCGCCGGAGAGGGCAGAGTGCTGACTGAGAGCCTGCCTGAACTGGGGGATGTCGTCCATGCGAATGTCGAAGGTCTCGTCGTCAGCGGCAACACCGGCAGGGGCGTGCTCGCTCAGCCAGCCAAGCACAGTCTTGTGGGAGCCGAGCATGATTTTGGGAACGCCCTTGCATTCCTCGGTGTATGTGCCCTTGATGCGGTGTCCCTTTTCCGGGGAGAAGCTGAAGCCGGTCACACGGATTTTGTAGTCGGCTTTCAGCTTGAGCATAAACTCAGCGGTAAAGGAAAGATGGATAAAACCGTCGCGGAAGCCCACCCTGTAGTCCTTCAGCATTCCCTTGGGAATGTTGTCCAGTATGGTGGCACGCAGGTCGTCGTTTATCATTTCCTCGGTGATGTTGATGGTGCCGTTTGCCAGCTCCTCGTCCTTGAGGCGGGCAATGAGGGCATCAGCGACAGCCTTGTCCTTTATAGCGGAACGGATAGCCTGTTTGATGCTCTCCGGTGAATATGTTCCCATAGTTTATTCTCCTGTTCTTTCGGTGAATTATTCGTGGAATCAGTCATCGCTGCGGCGGCGCAGGCTTCTTTTGTGGACATAGAGCTGTCGGTCGCTTTCGCGCAGAAGCTGCTCGATGACGGCGCTGGGATTATCCGGCGCAAAGTCCATTCTCTGGCTGACATAGCCGATGGACGCGCTGATGCGGTAGGGTTTATTTGCACGGGCGCAGGCCTTTTCAAGCTCATTGTAGAAGTATTGCAGATACTTCTCAACGCTCTTTTCGTCGCAGGAGGTTATCAGCACGACAAACTCATCGCCGCCTGTTCGCGCTGTAATGCCGTCGGAGAAGGCGGTTCTTATGGCATCGGCTATGACCATCAGGGCAAAGTCGCCTGCGGCATGACCGTATCGGTCGTTGATGCCCTTCAACCCATCAAGGTCAAAGGAAATAACGCTGACGATGTTGCAGCAGTGGTTAAGGTGGCGGCAGCGCTCCTGAGAGCGTCGCTCAAAGCCGCGGCGGTTGAGCAGACCGGTCAGCGAATCGGTGATGCTGATGTGTTCATTCAGGCGCAGCGCGCTTTCCAGCCTCATTTTGTTGATGGTGGCATCAATGGCAGAGGCGAGGGAAACCGTCCAGCTCTGGTAGGTGTAGTCGTATATATAGCCCGGCTCGTAGTTAATGGCAGAATAGCCGATAACAGTGCCGCGGTTGTGCAGCAGAACAATGTAGAAGGAGGAGGGTGTCTTGCTACAGGCGATGTTGGGCAGCAGCTTGCTGTGGTGGAAGAAAAGCTCATCCGAGGGCAGGCGGGACAGATTCAGCCTGCGGCGATCCTTTATAGCAATGGCAAGCCGTACCATGGGAGAAATCTCGGTGTCATAGACGTGCTCTGCGAGGTCATGCTCGCTGTCGGCGCACAGCATCAGGTAGAAGTCCTTGTACCCGCTGAAGGAGTTGAGGTTGGTTTCCACCATGTCATAGATTTTATCAACCGAGGTACAGCCGCTCAGGTCTATCTGGAAGTAGATGCGGGAGAGGGTCTGGTCAAACATAATATTCCTGCGGGAGAGGAAGCGATTGCGCACGCTGTTGGTTTCCTCGGCAGAAAGGCTGTGGCAGCCGCAGCTGTCGCGCAGTCTGGGTACAGGGTGTATCCAGCGGGTGGCGGGCTGAGGCTCGCCTCTCCAGTGACCCATGATGGTTTCGATGGCGACTGTTGCCATCGCCTCCAGATTTATGCTGAGTGTGGTAAGCGGAGGGCCACACAGAGAGGAATCGGGGGCATCGTCAAAGCCGGTGATAATAACGTCCTGAGGCACTCTGATGCCGCGCCGTGCCAGCTCGTCATAAAGGGAGATGGCCATGTAGTCGTTGGCGCAGATTATTGCCTGAGGCTGCCAGTTGGGGTCGGAGAAGAACTGCTCCACTGCGGCAGCACCGGAGTGCTTCCAGAAATCGCCGTGGAATATGGCATTGTGGTGAATGGGCAGACCCTTTTTGGACATTATCTCATAGAAGCATCTTATGCGGAATTCGGCGTCAGGATGTCCGGGGGTGCCGGACATAAAGCATATTCTTTCCAGTCTGTGGTGCTCTATGACATGAAGTATCATTTCCTTCATGGCTTCCCCTTCGTCCACAAGCACACTGTACCAGCCTTCCTCCTTGCCTCGCAGCGAAACAATAGGGATGTCCTTGCGGGCGCGGCGGCGCACCTCGCTGACCATCAGGTCGTGCTGTGCCTTTATCTGGTAGGTGTCTGTCAGGGCGATGATGGCATCGAGCTGCTCGATGGGCGCAAGGAGCTGCATACGGCTCTCAAGGTCATCGTAGGTATCACCGCTGTTGGGGTTGCCGAAGGAATTGAAAAAGACGATATTGTATCCGTTTTCGTTGGCAAGGCACGAAAGCTTGCTGCATATGCACTGCTCAAAGGTATCATCAAACTGGTTAACCATTACACCGATCAACGGTCGCTCGTTCAAATACATTAACGCTCTCCCCTGAAATTCAAAGTATCACGCATAATCGTCGTGCAGAGTATCTGTGATTACACAGCGATGGTTTCTCCATTTTCCGGATTCTGTATCCTACATTCAGCATTATACAATAAAAAAGCCAACTTATCAATAGGAATTACGCCAATGATACCTGAAATATTGTTTAATATTTCCAATCATAACGGGTCAGATCGCCAAAATTCTTAAGTTCGGGGAAATTCCACTGGCGCAGTGTCTCATACACCGCAACGGCAACAGTGTTGGAGAGGTTAAGGCTGCGTGCCCCGCCAATCATGGGCAGACGGACACAGCGGTCGGGGTTTTCATAAAGCAGTTCCTCCGGCAGACCGGCAGTTTCCTTGCCGAAGAAAAGATATGCGCCGTCGGGGTAGCTTATCTCTGTATAAACGTGCCGTGCCTTGGTGGTAAAGAAGTAGAATTCCCCCTGCACCTGCTCAAAAAACTGCGCCAGACTGTCGTAGTAGGTTATGTCCAGCAGGTGCCAGTAATCCAGTCCCGCCCGTTTCAGCTTGGTGTCGTCAATGGGGAAGCCCATCGGACCGACAAGGTGCAGCCGGGCACCGGTTGCGGCACAGGTGCGGGCTATGTTGCCGGTGTTTGGGGGAATCTGCGGTTCAACCAGAACAATGTTAAGAGTTGCCATCGTTTATCCAGCTTTCGTAAGATTTTTTTGATTTGCATTTATTTGGATTTACGGAAAGATGTTTTTCGCCGTCTGGCAGCAAGTTCCGTATTATTTCGGCATTTTCGGCAACAATACCATACAAGGCGGGCTGCACCGCCGAAATGCCGAAAAAAGAAACAACGGAGGCGGATAATATGCTGTCCGTAAGGAAAAGGGCTGCGGTTGCCGCAGCCGTTGTGATATGCATATGGAGGTTGACTAGTATGACCAGAAGCACAATGAGTATTGTACGCGGCGCGGGCATCGGTATGGCGCTGGGTATGGCAGCGGGCATCGCGGGTGGCTGTGCCCTCGCGGGGAAAAAGCGCACCATGCGCCGCCGCGCGCGTCACGCGGCACACATGATGACCGACCTGCTGGACAACGCGGCGTATATCTTCAAATAAGCTGCTATGCAAACGGACCTGCGGAGCATATGGCTGTCCGCAGGTTCGTTCTTTCTGTCTGGGGGCTGTGCGGCATCAGAAGAAAACGCAGTCCTCCATCGCGCCGGTCAGCTCATCGCTGAGGCGGTAAGCCTCGCCGTTTTTGTAGATGGTTACCTCAGGCGCGGAGGTGATGAAATTGCCGAAGGTATGAAGCGCGCCGGAATCGCCATACTTATCAATGAATGCCTGAATGTCGGAGCGTGTGCTCAGTCCGTCCAGACCCTCGGAGGGGGGCAGCTCCACAGGCGCGTCGGTTATAACGGAATCCTCTGAGTCTGTCAGCAGCTCACCGCCGTCCATGGCAAGGTCCTCCTCGGTAAACAGGGCGTCAGAGGTCAGCACATCACCTGCGGCGGAGGCCTTTGCACCATAAATATATATCTGCGTCAGGTTGTCCGCAATGCCTGTGGCGGGCAGTCCTGTGTCAAGCTGGAAGGTCATCACGGCAAGGCGCATGAACATACCATAATAATCGCTCAGGCTGTGGTCGTAGTACCCCAGCTCGTTAAGGCGGGTCTGCAGCTTGAGTACGTCCTTGCCGGAAGAGCCCTGCTCCAGCGTTTCGTACAGTATTTCAGGCTGGGTGGTGACGGTGGTAGTGGTGGTGGTGTCACTGCCGGAGGTGGTTTCCGCCGTAGTGCCCGCAGGGGCACTGGTAGGCGCGGTGGTCTGTGTGGCTGATGCGGAAGCTGCCGACGTAGCGACAGTTGTCGTTGTGGTGGGGTCGGCAGTTACGGCGGTGGTTGCCACGGTAGTCACTGTGGTGGCAGCGGTGGTTGTGGTTGTCGTTGTGGTAGTTGTTGTGGTGACAGTGGTTGTGGTAGTGGTGAAGCGGGGTGCGTCAGAGGCATACAGCCGCTCCTTGGTCGCCTTGCCCGCAATGCCGTCGGCAGGCAGTCCGGCAGCCCTCTGGAAAAGCACCACCGCCTCAGCGGTCAGCTCGCCGTAGTAGCCGGTTGCGGAAACGGTCATGTATCCCAGTTCAATCAGCCGCTTCTGCAGTCTGGTCACCTCATCGCCGCTGACGCCCTTTTTCAGGGAGGCGGGCTGGGTGGTCGTGGTGGTGCGCGGTGCAGAGGTGGTAGTGGTCGTTGTGGTGGTCACTGTTGTGGTCGTGGGAGCGGCGGTGGTGTAGGTAGTGGCAGTTGTGGCGGTCGTGGTGGTCAGCGTTGCGGGGTCAACCTCGCCGCGCAGTGCGCCAGAAAGACCGAAATCGTAGGTCACGCCGTCGATGGTGAATATGCCGGTGACAAACTGACCGTCGCTGTAGTAGTAACGACTGCCGTTGAAGGTCTCCCAGCCGGTGGTGGGGTAGGTTACTCCCTTGATTTTGAACCACCTGACCCATGGATTCCACGAGCGGCTGCTCATTTCGGAATAGACCACATTAACACGCTCGTTGCGGGAGTCGACAGCCATGTTGACGCCACGCTCATTCTTTCCCACATAGACACCCGCGTGTCCCTCGCACCACAGTCCCAGACCGTGTATGCGGGGCATGGAGGAAATCTTGCCCGATTCGGGAGAAGCGTCCAGCAGTGCCTTTGCGCCGCCGCCGCCCTTTATGTAGGAGCGTATCAGACCGGAGCAGTCAACCGAGCCCTCCGTGGAGCCTCCGTATACATACTTCCAGCCCTCGTTGAAGGCGCGCAGAGACCACTCTGCCATGCCGATACCGGTCAGGTCGGCGGCAAAAGCGGTCATTCCGCCGCAGGAAAGCGCAATCACAAAGGCAAGCATCGCCGCCAGAATACGTTTTGTTCTGTTTATCAAGATGGTGTTTCCTTCCTTGTGAAGAGGATGTATTAATGAATTGTTAACACGCGGCGGTGCAGGTATATATCCCCGCGGCCGCTCAACGCTGTGATTATACAACAAAGCCGACCTCTCCACAAGCGGCGGCACAGTTTGTTAACAATTATTTCCTAATTAAGAAATAAAACTGTGATAATATGGAAGCATAGGGTGCTGTCAATAATATTAAGACAGGAAATACACAAAGAAAAAAGGGAATCTGCAAGGGAAATAATCACAGAGAAAGCAAGAGGGTGAAATGCAATGACAGAAAACAATGAATCGGTAAATGCCGAAAACACAGGGCTTGCGACACTTTCGGGTCTGGAGACCCGCTCGCCCGAGTGGGCGGGAATCACCTCCGCGTCGCTGCTCAATCTGATTGATGAGGCGAAGAATCGCAATATTCATCTGCACAGCCTGATGGTGCTGAGGCATGGCAAGGTGCTGACACAGCTATGGTGGAAGCCCTACGCGCCCGACATACCCCACCATCTGTATTCCTTCAGCAAGAGCGTGACCGCCGCTGCGGTGGGCTTTGCCATTGACGAGGGACTGCTGTCGCTGGACGACCGCATCATCAAATTCTTCCCTCGGCGCGTGGGCGAGGGCGCGGACAGCCGCATATATTCGGTCACCGTCAGGCACCTGCTGACCATGACCTCCGGCATTGTCCTCTCCAACGAAGCCACCATGTTTACCCGCAACGACTGGGTGGAATGGATACTCAACACGCCGCTCATCTTCTTCCCCGGCGACAAATTTGTCTACAACAGCCTCAATTCCTATATGCTTTCGGCAATACTGCGCAGGGTGACCGGCATGGGTCTGGTGGAGTACCTGACTCCGCGCCTTTTTGAGCCGCTGGGTATCCCTGTGCCCAACTGGGACAAGTGTCCACTGGGCATTGAGGCAGGCGGCTGGGGTCTTTCGCTGCGCACCGAGGATATGGCGAAATTCTGCCAGCTTATGCTGGACGACGGCTGCTGGAATGGCAGGCAGATACTGCCCGAGGGCTGGGCGCAGGAAGCAGGGCGCAAGCAGGCGGACAGCAGCGTTGACAGCAAGCTGCGGGACTGCCCCGACTGCTCCTCCGGCTATGGCTACCAATTCTGGATGTGCAGGGACGGCTCCTTCCGCTGTGAGGGCATAATGGGTCAGTTTGGTCTGGTGATGAAGAAGCTGGACATGGTCATCGTCACCACCGCCAGCCGCAGTGACCATCTGGATATTCTTGACCTGCTGTGGGACGTGTTTATCCCCTATGTTGACATTATCCCCGAGGGCACCGCACCAAGCAGCGACTACGACGAGCTGTGTGCTGTGGCGAAAACGCTGGAGATGCCCACTCCCGTCCCCATACAGCGGCGCAGAGAGGTGGAAAGCGCCGTCACAGGGCAGACCTATTCCCTTGCGGGCAACTTCGCAAGTCTGCTGCCGCTGGCAGTGCGCTATCTGCATAGCCTGCCGCCGTTGGGTATTGATGCCCTGCGCTTTGACTTTGACGACGAGCAGTGTACCCTCTCCTGGAGAGAGGACGGAGGCGATAAGCAGCTTCCCTTCCGTCTGGACGGAGGCTACTGCCGCAGCACACTGGTGTACGGCGGCAAGGAGCTGGACACCGTCACCTGTGCCGCGTGGACGGCTCCCGACACGCTGGAGGTGTACATTCGCATAATTCGCACTCCCCATATGCAGAGGGCGCGCTTCCGCTTCGACAAGGACAAAGTGATTTACAGCTTCAACGAAGAGCCCACATTGGAGGAATACGCGAAAACCATACTGGACTTCATCAAGCCTGTGCGTGGTGTTTCCCCGAGGCTGGCAAAGCTGGCAGACAAGATAACCCTGTCTGTGACAGGCACAATGGAAAAGCGTTCATAAAAAACAGGAACACAAAAAGAATCGCCGCAGAAGCAAGCGTAAAAAAGCAGCTTCTGCGGCGTGATTTTGTTATGCGGTGAGGTAAGAAAACTTACTTAACCAGTTCCAGCTTGAGGCGAGCAAAGCGGGGCAGACCCTTCTCACGGGGATAGTCGATGTCGCCGTCGATGAGGGGCAGAGCGTAAGCGTCGAACTCCTCGGAGATGCCATGAACGTCGTCAAGAATCCACTCTTCGGGGAACTTGTGCTCGGCGTTGGCAACAGAGGTCAGGGGGAACAGCTTGATCTCGGGGATATACTCGGTGGTGCCTTCCTTGCGGACGATGGCGACCATCTTGCCGGTGATGCCGGAAACGGCGGTCTCAACGGCCTTCTTGCCCAGCATGACAGCCTCGTCGATGTCAACCTTGGAGGCGCAGTGAGCAGCGCAGCGCTGGAGCAGAGAAAGCTCGATGCCGCGGGTCTTGCAGCCGATGCGTGCCTTTGCCTCAGCAGCGAGGTAGCTGGCAACGCCGCCCATCTGCTTGTGACCGAAGCTGTCGGTGGCGGAAGCAGCGTCAGAGGCGTACTCGGCGATGAACTTGCCGTCCTTATCCATGATGCCTTCGCTGACAACAACGAGGCAGCTCTTCTTCTGGGCGTAAATCTTCTCGATAGCGTCCATGCATTCCTTGACATCGAAGGGTCTCTCAGGCATATAGATGAGGTCTACGGGAGTGCCTGCGTGACGGGCGAGAGCAGCGGAAGCGGTCAGCCAGCCTGCGTTTCTGCCCATGGCCTCGATGATGGTGACCATGCCGGTGTCATAAACGTGAGCGTCGAGGTAGATCTCTGCAACGGAGGTGGAGATGAAGCGGGCAGCAGAGGCGAAGCCGGGGCAGTGGTCGATGCCGTAGAGGTCGTTATCGATGGTCTTGGGAACACCGATGATGCAGCACTCGTAACCAACGGACTCCATGTAGCGGGAAACCTTATCGCAGGTGTCCATGGAATCGTTGCCGCCGTTGTAGAAGAAGTATCTTACGTCGTACTTCTTGAATATCTCAAGGATGCGCTTGTAGTCGGTATCGTCGACGGTGAAATCCTTCAGCTTGTAGCGGCAGGAGCCGAAGATGGAGGAGGGAGTGTGCTGGAGCAGAGCGAGCTCGTCAGCGGACTCAACGCCCATGTCGTACAGTCTGTCCTCAAGGATACCCTTAACGCCGTTGGCAGCGCAGTAAACCTTGGTGATTTCGGGAGCATCAAGAGCAGCGCGGATAACGCCGTATGCGCTGGAGTTGATAACAGAGGTAGGGCCGCCGGACTGGCCGAAAATACATGCACCTGTAAGCTTCATTTTACTATATCTCCTTCGTGTGATATTGTTTTGATTTTAACATAAACTTACTGCAAAGTCAACAAACCGCCGCAAAGGAAAAGTGGGTACTCTGACGATGAATTTTCATAGCAAATCCACAAAAAACGCAAGATTTCTCAAAATCTTAACTTGTTGGCAACAGCTTGTATATTGACGCTCCTGTCTGTTTTTGATAAAATCATAATGTATACAATTATGTCTGCCGCCTCCCTGCGGCGGGTTTTATAAGGATGTGAAAGCATTAATGAACAGAATGTCTCCCGGACGCAAAAGGCTTCTGGTTTTCGGACTGGGTCTGCTGATGGTGCTGCAGATTGTAACGCTTGCGTGGCCCAATATTCAGAATGAAATAGTAAAGCAGCAGACCGAGCGTGAGCAGATGCAGACCCAGCTTGGTATGCTGGGCAGCCATGCTTACGGTCAGGGCGGGGATACCACCGCCGACCCGCTCGCATTGCCCGAAGGGGAAACCACAACAACCACCACCGCCCCGCCCAAGAAGGTCATTATCCCCAAGCTTATCAACACCACCAATGTAATGGAGGCGGAATACAAGCCCACAAATCTGGTGGAGATAGGCGATTCGGTCAAGGGTACCTCCACCCTGCAGATAAACGCAACGGTGCTTGCCGCATATAAGGTTATGTATGCCGATATGAAGGAGACCACCGTCACCATACCAAGCATCATCAGTGCCTACCGCAGCTATGAAAAGCAGAAGCAGCTTTATGACAAGAAGGTGGCGCAGTACGGTCCCGGTCAGAAGGTGACCGCGGCACCGGGCACCTCCGAGCATCAGTACAGCGCCTGCATCGACCTTTCCACTGATGGCACCTGCCAGAACAACTTCGGTGAGCTGGACATCGGCATATGGATAGCCGAAAACAGCTACAAGTACGGCTTTGTCGTGCGCTATCCCACCGGCAAGAAGGAGATAACCGGCATCAATCACGAGCCGTGGCATATCCGCTATGTGGGCGTGGAGCACGCCACATATATGTACCAGAATTCCCTCTGCCTTGAGGAATATGTGGACTATCTGCGCAAGACCTATCCCGACGCGGTGGACGAGCAGTCCCCCGATGACTTCCCGCCTCCCCGCTTTGCCAACGACCTCGGTATGTGAGGCGGCAGTACGGATTATATGAATAAGTAAAAGGAAAGAAAACGGCTGTATATGAACAATTCGTCTGATTACAATGGCTATTCCGAGGAATATCCTCAGGAATATCCTCAGGAGTATTCTCAGGAGTATCCCGAGTACCCAACCCGCGGGCGGCTTCCTCAGCGCAACGCCTATGCCCGCAGCACCTACTATGAGGACCTTCGTGAGCAGAGAAGAGTGCGGGGAGAAAAGCAGAAGGCACAAAAGACGGCTATAGTGGTCTGCATCATGTCGCTGCTCTTCCTCAATACCCTTTGGCTGCTTGTCTCAACCGGAATAATAGACTCTGCCATCAAGCCGCAGGAGGAAGGACAGGACATCTTCCTGTCCGACAATGAAACAGGGCTGACTGTAGGAGACACCCAGCCCACCGACCCTCCCGAGGTCATCAACACCGCCTACGGCAGAGTTGTCCCCGCAGAGGGCGATTACGCCACCCTCATCGACCAGTTTATTCTGCGTGAGCGCACCATGATGAAAAAGGACGAGGTGGTGCTTACCTTTACCGGTGACTGCACCCTCGGCACATGGCCCTCCTCCAGCAACAAGACCAACTACAACGCCATCTACAATGCCGCAGGCAGCCCCACCTACTCCTTTGACCACGTCAAGTCGCTCTTTATGAATGACGACTACACCTACATCAACCTTGAGACCACCCTGACCGAGGCGAAGAAGGCTTCGGAGCAGACCTACGCCTTCAAGGGCAGCCCCTCATGGGCGCAGGATATGATTGCCAACAGCGGCGTTGACGGCTGCAACATAGCCAACAACCACCACTACGACTGGCTGGAGCAGGGTTATACCGACACCATCAACAACGTGCTTAACGCAGGTATGGACGTAGGCGACGAGGACCATATCATCGTCAAGAACATCGAGGGTCTGGAGATTGTGCTTATCTCCGGCAACTTTATCTGGCCTACCGGACGCGGCGCAATCATTGATGGCGAGAAGCTGACCGAGCGGCTGTGCGAGCAGGTAAAGCAGCACAAGCGGCAGGACAACATCGTCATCGTCAATGCCCACTGGGGTCTGGAGCGTCAGAACTTCTGCAACTACGAGCAGTACGAGCCGGCGCGTGACTTCATCGAAGCGGGTGCCGACCTGGTTGTCGGTCATCACCCCCATACCCTGCAGGGCGTGGAGGTGTACAACGGCAAGTACATCTTCTACAGCCTCGGCAATTTCGCTTTCGGCGGCAAGGCAAGCACCGACAAGGTCAACCGTGTGTCCATGATGCTGCGTCCCCGCTTTGCCCTGCGTGACGGCACGGCAATTATGACCGGTCTGTGCGTTGTGCCCTGCTACACCACCTCGGCGGAAAACCTCGAGATAAACAACTATAAGCCCTATCCGCTGAACGGAGAAGAGGCAAAGGAGCTGGCGCAGGATCTTCTGGACTATTCCGCAGGTCTCAAGTACGGACTGAAAGACCCGCTGGATTGCCCCACCTCCAGCCTGTAGAGTTTTCCTGTCAAAGCGACAAAATAGCATAAACACCTCCCGAACGGAAAGACTAAAACCGTTCAGGAGGTGTTTTTATGTTTAAGAATATGTTCACTCCGCGCCGCGTGGAGCGGCTGAAGGACTGCCTTGCCATCTTTGCCGCAGGCAGTGCGGTGTATACAGGCGCGGAGCTGCTGTGGCGTGGTCGTACCCACTGGACGATGACGCTGACAGGCGGAGCCTGCGCCCTGCTTATCCATCTTGCCAACCGCCCCATGCAGCGCAGGGGCACGCCTGTGGCAGTGCGCTGTCTGGCGGGCTGCGGTATAATCACCGCCGCAGAATTGGTAGTGGGCTGCATAGTCAACCGTCTGCTGGGCTGGAACGTGTGGGACTATTCGGGTATGCGCTTTAATGTGCTGGGGCAGATATGCCCCCTCTATTGCGTGATGTGGTTTATCCTCAGCTTTCCCGCCATATGCATCAGCTCATGGCTGCAGCGCAGCAAAAGGGTGCTGGTGTTTTCTGCGGTGCGGCATTGAGGCGTGGTTGTTTGGGGTAACAACTATAACAGTACGGCTGCCCGAATAAATCGAGCAGCCGTACATTAATGAATACTTTTAGTCCCAACCCTCAGTCCATTCGCCGAGATTGTCACCATTTGCAGTAGTAGGAGCTGTGGTTGCTTTGGTTGTGCTTTGAGTGGTTGATTTGGTTGTGGACTTAGTTGTGGTAGAGTCTTGTTTCTTTGTTGTGGAAGTATTCTGATTTGTTGCGGTCGGCTCGTCCTCTCTTTCGGTTTCGGAAGCAGAGGTTGTGGTTACTGTCTCGGTAGTGGTCGTTGTCGTGGTGGTTGTCGATGTGGCGTCGGCAAGCTGCGATTCAAGACTGGCTATGTATGCATCCTTTGCAGCTATTATTTCCTGACAAGTTCCGTCACAACCACAGCCACAAGTGCATTCAGTGCTGATGCCACAGGCGTCACTGCATCCATCGCAGGCACACAAAACAGAAAAACACATAACGGCAACGAGCAGAATAGATATTACAATGAGAGAATTGTTGGTTTTGCTTTTGTTCATTGCATTTCACCTCATGTCAATAATTTGTTATATTGTCGCCGTCGGTCATTTCCGAAAGCAGAGCAGCGAGTTTTTCATATACCGCCTGCTCGGTAGCATCACGGTCGGTCATCGCTCCGTATCTGGTGTAGGCAGAATTTGCGACCTGATAGTATGAGCGCACGATCTCGTCGGTGTACATTACCTTTTCGTTGCCATCAATATCAAGGTATTTGAGATAACCTCGACCGACAATATCGGAATAGAACGCTGATTTCGGTATGCCAACAAGAACACCTGTGTAAGTGCGTTGGGTGTCATCTTCACTGTAGATATTAACAGCAGGAACGTCCATTGCCTTTTCGACATCAAAGGTAAGCGGAACATCACCGAGGTTCTTTTTTGGGATAATGAGCGTACCGTAGCTTGCGATGCTATCCTTGTACTCGTTGTAAGCTTCGTCCTTCTTGAGCTGAATACCAAAGCGCAAACCGTAAGGCTCGACTATTCGCACGCTGCCGCCCATTGCGGTAAGGGAAATCGGAGGTACAACTTCCACTGTGCACGAAGCGGAAACCTCGCCTACAGTTGCGGTGATGATCGCTGTGCCGAGTGCATGGGCGGCAACATTGCCGTTTGAATCGACGGTGGCGATGCGAGAGTCGGAGGTAGACCAGGTAATTGAATCATCTGCACCTACAGGACTTATCGTTGCGGTGAGCGTAACCGATTCGTTTGGAGAAAGATTTGCTTTTGCACTGCTTAATGTTACGGATTTCACATTTGTGGGAATAACAGTAACTTCGCAAGTGTCTGAAACCTCACCAACGGTTATGATGATAGTTGCCGTTCCAACCGAAACACCCGTGACAAGTCCATTCTCAACAGTGGCAATATTCTCGTCAGAACTGATCCAAACTGCCTTTTCGGTATTCATATCAAGAGCTACATCGGCAGAAAGAGCGTAAGCATCACCCGCATTGATTTCGATGGATTCATCCTGTAATTCCACACTGTTTGTGGGCGTTGAATCGTTACCATTTGCTGTAACATAAACCTTACAATAATCCTGTATAAAAGCATTGTTCGTAAGGCAGGCAATTTTGACATAACCCTCAGAGACAGCGGTTACAGTGCCATCCTCTGACACCGTTGCGATAGATTCATCAGTGCTCATCCATTTTGTGGTCACCTCGTCGATATGCTGGACAGGTAAAATCGAAGCAGTTAGCTTCGTACTCTGACCAACATTCATATTCAAGCTTGAATAATCAATAACAATGTCAGTAGCACAAACCTGCATCTCTGCACTGGAGATAGCACTGTCTGTCTGATCAATGAGGTTGAGAGTTTTTTCTTCCTCATCTCCGGTTATGGTTATAAGTACAGAGCTATCCGCAATATCAACGGAATCGGTTTCACAATCAAGGCAGTCCTTTTGAGCATAGACGACAATATTGTCGTAACCATCTACCAATATGCCGTTATCGGTCATTTTGGCGCTGACAGTTGTATCGGTAATGTCGCCAGATATTACAGCGGTGTTAATGAATTCGTCTGCTGTGTCATCATAACCGAATTCGATGTAAAGGTCAGAGTTGTCACTTGATTCAGCAAGTACAATATCAATGCTGTTGTATCCGGCATCGGAAACATATATGCTTATCTCAGAGTCAACCGGAGCAATGACATCGATCGAGGAATGCGTGTCACTGAAGGTTAACTCAACAGGTTTTTTATCTTCGTTTGTTACTGTGTACATTCCGACAGGGAGATATATCATTGCTGTGTCTGATTTACTGGATTCATAGCCTTCTAAGACAGTCGTATCAAGAATTTCAATTAATTCCTCAATATCCGTTTCTTGTACTTTACCATCATAGATTTTTGCAAAATTACCAGATTCACTATATATGTTAATAGCACCATCAGAGGACGCAAATAACCTGACGGAATCGTTCAATACACTTTTTACTTGAGGATTATTTGCACTACATATATTTGTCCAGTCGGAATTTATAGCGGTATATGGGGCGAATGCTATACTTGAATCTGTATAATCACTTCCGCATTCAAAGCCTTTAAATGATTGATAATACCAACAATCGTATGTGTTGTTATATTCTCCGTCGTTTAACTCGGACTTCCAGATGCTTATAAACTTATTAAAATCATCAGGACTATTAGAATCATAAACATAAACCTTTGCTTCGTGATTGTTGATTACTTCCACCCTATATGGAAATATTGAGTGACCGCCAATAGAGTTATGCACAGCAATTTCTATTGATTGTTTTGAAAGCAATCTGTCGATTATTGATTGAAGTGTATCTGCTCTATCGTTATTTATACTTGACGAGTTGTAGTAACGAGTCGTATATCTTGAATTAAATCTAGCTCCCTTATATTGAGAAATATGCATATATTCTATGAAATCTTGCGCAGTAAAGTTATATGTATGGTTATAATGCGTTTTTCCTATGTCGTATACACTGTTATCGCTTATAAGCGCCCACGAAAATTGCGATGGTTTTATTTCCGATGTCGAATAGTTATTCATAAGCAATGATGTTGCTGAAATACCATAACAAACACCGTTTGACTTGAAATAATGGTTCCATATCAAAGGATTAAAGCCGTTTTTTTTCGAATCCCAAAGCTGCCTTGTCCATTCGGTATCGCCAAATACATATTCGAAGTCAGAATAGTAAAAATATCCTGGATAATTTTCAAAGTTGTATCTTATATCATCGAAGAAATATAAAGTTTCTCCATAGGGGTAGGTTTCCTCCTGAACTTCGCCATCAATATAGTCCCACTCGCAAATAAACGGCAATGGCTCATCTGTAAATGACCTACGGTCGTTCCAAACTCCACGCGGATGAGATGTCGAATTAAACCAAGCTTTTTCAGATAGAATAACTAAAAAGTTCTCCGTTCCGTAAGTATTATCAGGACAGCCGCTCCCCCAGTTTTCGTATTCAAACTCCTCTTCAGTAACCCATTTCCATTCCCCCTCGTTCTCTGTATCGGATGCCCCTAGCCAATACCAACCATGCTCTGTCGGCAGTATTTCTTCAAAATAAGTCTGTTCTTCTTCTGAGGTTATGGTCGCTAAATGTCCTCCCATTTGTTCGCAAATCTCTTTCGCATCTTCCCAAAGTGAAAGTTCGTGAAAAACTGCATATGTATGTCCGTTAAACTCTTCTATAAGAACCGGTGAATATACCTCTTCTGCCGCCTCCGCCTCCATCGCCCAATCGAATCCCTCTGGCGGTACGGCAGTAATCAACACGCTGACAATCATCAAAACCACCAGCATAATTGCCGCTGCTTTCTTGACTATAAAATGTTTCTTCATCTCAATCGTTCCTTTCTCGTTTTTACTTCTCGCAGAACAAATTTCGCAGAATAAATAATTCAATACCCTTGACTGACAGGCAAAACAACATATCATTTTGCCTGCGCCTTATCCTACTATGTGTATATTTTACGCACGTTCTATTGACCATGTCAATAGAAACACAGAAAAAACATTCGCGATTTGGATATTTTTGGCATATTGCACAACAAAAACTTTCCGATAAGGAAATCCAAGCGTGATGACGGCAGAAGAGAAGCCAGATATGTCTGCGGCTGTTGCTGCATCCCCCCACAACACATTGAAACCTCCTCCACAAAATGCTATAATATTCATAACAGCACCCGCAATTCCGCTTATTCATTAATATAGGGGAGGCAAAACGCAATGATAACCAGAAGCTTCAAGGATAAGGCGCTGTCGCTGCTGGGCTTTGGCGCAATGAGACTGCCTACACTGCCCGATGGCTCAATAGACCGTGCCGCCACACAGGCCATGGTGGACAGGGCGATGGCGGCAGGGGTCAATTACTACGACACCGCATACCCCTACCATGGCGGTATGTCGGAGATAGTCATGGGAGAGGTGCTTTCCCGCTATCCCCGCCGGTCCTATTACCTCGCAACCAAGTACCCCGGTCATCAGTTTGCCGAGGAGTACCACCCGGACGAGGTGTTTGAGCATCAGCTCAAAAAGTGCAATACAGAATATTTCGACTTCTACCTGCTGCACAATGTCTACGAAAAGTCCATGGAAGTGTACTGCGACGAGAAGTGGGGCATAGTAGATTACTTCGTCGAGCAGAAGAAGCAGGGAAGAATCCGTCATCTCGGCTTTTCAACCCACGGCGGCGTGGAGTGCATCAGAGAGTTTCTCGACCGCTACGGCGAGCATATGGAATTCTGCCAGATTCAGCTTAACTATCTGGACTGGACACTGCAGAAGGGCGATGAAAAATACCGCCTGCTGACCGAGCGGGGAATCCCCGTGTGGGTCATGGAGCCGGTGCGCGGCGGCAAGCTGGCAGCCCTTTCGGAAAAGGATACCGCACGCCTTGCAGCCGCCCGCCCCGATGACAGCGCCGCTGCGTGGGGCTTCCGCTTCCTTGCCGGTCTGCCCAACGTGGGCGTGATACTCAGCGGTATGTCCAATATGGAACAGCTTGAGGACAACATCGCCACCTTCGGCGATGGCGGAGTCCTCTCCGAAGCGGAAACCGCTCTGCTGCTTGAGCTTGCCGAGGGCATGAAGGTCGGTGTGCCCTGCACCGCCTGCCGCTATTGCTGCGACGGTTGCCCGATGGGTCTGGATATTCCCATGCTGCTTGCGCTGTACAACGAAATACTTACCGCACCCAGCATGAATGCCAGAATGCAGCTTGATGCCCTGCCGGAGGATAAGAAAGCCTCTGCCTGTGTGGGCTGCGGCGCCTGCTCTGCTGCCTGTCCCCAGAATATTGACATACCCACCCAGCTTGCCAAGCTGACAGAGGAAGCCGCCAAGCTGCCCGATTGGGCAGAGATATGCCGCCAGCGTGCCGAAGCCGCCAGACGCATGAAAGGATAACTCCTGCACACAACTTCCCAATGAATAGGGGCGAGGTGCGCAGACCCCGCAAAAGATAAAAATACAAGCCAAGTCCGCATCGTAATAAGGTGCAGGCTTGGCTTTAGCTTTCATATGACTGTTTTGCACTGCTCTTTCGTCGCGCAAAACAAAAGGAGAAAAGGAAAAAGAGGAGAAGAGAAAAAGACGACCGTTCCGAAGAACGATCGTCTATGTTGGCACCTTCCTAGATTCCCAGGCCGTCTCCAGCCAAGTATTATCGGCGCAAGTGAGCTTAACTTCCGTGTTCGGAATGGGAACGGGTGGACCCTCACCGCTATTAGCACCAACTGCTTTGCCCTCTCTCTCGGGGGCAAGAAGAAGTATAGCACAGCACTATGCGAATTGCAAGAGTTTTTTGCGAATTTGGTCACTTTTGGAAGATGTGTGCGAGAGAGAGGGACGTGAATCATTAAATTGTGCAAGATGACAGAGGGTGGCTCGCGACCTCAATCCTTAATCAGCTTGCTGCCAAACACCCGCATGAATGCCCACGCGCCGATGGCGGTAATCACTGCCTCGATGAGCATATATCCATTGTAGAAGAGGGAGTAGCTGTAGATGAGCACATCTTCGTTTATCCAGAAACCGGTCTGTGCAAAGGCGGGCAGGGCAGATACCTCAGCCCACTGACCCCACACGACAGCACCGCTGACAAAGTGAAAAGCATAGCGCAGCAGGCAGGCGATGACACCGCCGAGGGCGGCGGCGAGGGGCTTGCTCTTCATCTTTCTTGTAAGGGAGGAAAGGCTGACCGCCCAGTATGCGCCGATGTAATCAAAAATGGCAATGGCAAGCACCGCCCAGAGGGTGGTGGCGTAGCTGAAGTTGCTTGCGCCCAGCAGCAGCTGAATCAGACCGTAGGCAAGGCAGGTGAAGCTGCCCCAGCCGAAGCCGTACAGCTGACAGACCAGCACCAGCGGCACCATGCTGAACAGGGTGACCGACCCGCCCATGGGCATCTGAAAGACCTTTACCATGCTCAGTGCGGTGGCAAGACCCAGCATAACGGCAGAAAACACCAGTCGGAAGGTTTTGGACGAAACAGAAAGATTCAGCTTAGAGGTCTTGGTTGACTCATTGTTTTTCATTGAAATACACTCCTTAAATTATGAAACTGGTTCAAGTTTTGCCAAAGTAAAGGGAGTTATTGAACGCGAAAAAACAAAAAACGCGAACGCCGAAACACGGCGCACGCGCACAAAACACTCTGACATCTCCCGTTCGGTATCAATATTCCCGCGAGGTGAAGAATTATACAGAACGGTAGAAAACATTTCCTACGCCGGCATTACCCGGATCAGGTCAGAGGGTTCCGCAAAACGTGCGATCTCAGCCGGCAGAGCCAGCACCCCGATTGTATATGGCTGCTAAGTAGTTATAACTGTAAGCATATATGCTGCCGTCTGTACCGGACGACATTGATGATTATACATACCGAAAATGCAGTTGTCAAGAGCAAAGCAATCAAAAATATCCAAATTCACACAGCGTTGTACACATTTGGCTGACTTTTCGTGAAAGCCTTGTCGAACATCACAATTGACCGCATTTTTACATATATGTATAATATAATGGGTCTGTTGGGGCATGATGTCGCCCGAACACACCTGAAAATGTATTACGGCACGCAATATTCATACTATATATAACGAATAGGAGTAACTAACATGGCTGAAATCAAGGGCATAAAGGGCGTGCGTTTCTCAGAGAACGCCGGAAGCATCGAGCAGCTTTGCTGCCCCCCCTACGACATCATCAGTGATGAGCAGCGGGAGCAGTTCATCGCCCGCAATGAGCATAATGTAATCCGTCTTGAGCTGCCCCGCGGCGAGCGTCCCTACGACGAGGCAGGCGAGGTATTCCGCCGCTGGATGGACGAGGGTGTCCTCCGCCGCGACGAGGAAAGCCTCTATGTCTACGAAGAGGAATTTACCGCCTACGGACATACCATGCGCATCAAGGGCATCATCTGCTGCGTCAAGCTGGAGGAATTCTCCAAGGGCATCGTCCTGCCCCATGAGGAAACCCTCTCCAAGGCAAAGGAAGACCGCCTCAACCTGATGAAGGCTACCTCCTGCAACTTCAGCCAGATTTATTCCCTGTACATCGACAACGGCAACCGTACCCGCCCCAAGGTTGACCACCTCTCCGCAGGCGCTCCCGATATGGAGTTTGCCGATGAGGCAGGCGTTATCCACCGCCTGTGGGCCTGCAGCGAGCCTGCACAGATAGCCGCCATCGCCGGTGATTTCGGCGGACGCAAGCTGTACATTGCCGACGGTCACCATCGCTACGAGACCGCCATCAACTACCGCAACTATCTGCGTGAGCAGGGTCTTGCCAAGGAGGGCGACCCCTGTGATTACGTTATGATGATGCTGGTCGAGATGGAGAATGAGGGTCTTGTGGTATTCCCCACCCATCGCCTTATCCGCGACCTGCCCGACTTCGACGCAGAGAAGCTGTGCGCCGCTGCCGGTGAGTATTTTGATATTCAGTCCCATAACGGCGTATCCTCCATCATGCCCACACTGGACGCCTACTACAGAAAGGGCGCAAAGGCCTTCGCCATGTATACCGGCGGAGACGAGTGGAAGCTGCTGCTTCTGCGCTCCATGGATTCCATGAAGGAGATTATGCCCGACTGCAGCGAAGCCCTGCGCGGTCTGGACGTAAGCGTGCTGCACTCTCTGGTGCTGGAGCGCTCTCTGGGCATAGACAAGCAGAACATGGCTGCCCAGAAGAACCTGACCTACACCCGTTCCTTTGAGGAAGCCATCGAGCGTACCCAGAACGGTGAGTTCCAGTGCGCGTTTATCCTCAACCCCACCCGCGTTACCGAGATCAGAGACGTTGCCGCCGCAGGTGAGAAGATGCCCCAGAAGTCTACCTACTTCTATCCCAAGCTCATCACCGGTCTGGTAATGAACCTGCTCAAGTAATCCGGCAGCGGTTTTTGCGGGGATTTGACCTGAAAGGGCACAAGTTCCAACAGAATGACAAAATAATACGGCGGCAGGGATATTTCTCTGCCGCACGTTTTTTGCCCGCCGAGAAACGCCGCTTGACGCGCATATACTATGTGTGGTATAGTATATGCGGGAAATGACAGGCGGCGTATCGTATGTTATAATATGGCTGCAAGCCTGCATAATAAGAGAAGAAAAGAAGCGGATATATTAAAAACAGGAGGGCCGGAATTTGACCGCAAAGATCATTGTTCTGACCGTAATGTGTGTGTTGCTGTGCGTGCAGATGGGTGTGTATATACACTACAAGCTGCAAAAAAAGGGGAGGGCGTATACCCTTTCCAAGTGCGCGGGCAGCCTGATATTCACCCTGACAGCCTTTGGCTCCATGCTGTTTGCAAAGCCGGACGGATACACTGTGCTGATACTGTGCGCCACAGTGCTGTCCTCTGTGGGCGACTATTTTCTGTCGCTGCCCCACGGACACCACCGCCTCAAGGCTGGTGCGGGTGCCTTTGCCGCAGCCCACTGCTTCTTCGTCATTGCGTTCATGCTTGTCGGCGGCTTCCACTGGCAGACCATACCGTTCATCGTGCTGATATTCCTGCTGGAGCTGCTGGGCGCACGGCTGATAAAGCTCAACTTCCGCGGCGCAGGTAAGAGTGCCGCCTCCTATATCCTCGTGGTCACTACCATGGCGGTGACCGCCTGCTCCCTGCTCTTTGCCGATGCCATGCCCAAAACAGCGGCATGGCTGACCGCAATGGGCGGCACGCTTTTCCTGCTGTCGGACATTCTGTGGATGCTCTACGGTCTGGATAAGGACGTGCCCAACAAGGTGTTCAAGGCACTCAACGTAGTGACCTACTTCCCCGCGGTAATGCTCATCGCCTCCGCGCTTTATTTCAGATAACAGGTCAAAACCAAAGGACAGGACTGCCCAATGCAGTCCTGTCCTTTTTGCGTCTGTGTACATTATTAATGAAAAGCGTCAGTTGCCTTTCCAGCCCTCGGCGTTGCTGCCGGTTTCGTAGCTGGTAGGAGAGAAATACGGAAACTCGTCCGCTGTCCTGCTTTGCTTTTTTGCCCATGCCTTCGCGGCAATGTACAGCAGGGATTCAAACTCACCGTCCCACAGCAGAGAGGTTACTTCCCTGTCGCCATTCAGAACGGCGGCATAGAATTCCTGACCGTTTATCAAAGCCACACAGCGCGAATAGAGAAAGGAATCATCGCTCATGTGGGGGTCAGCCTTGGCACACTCATCGGCAAGCTGCTTTGTGTCAATCGCATACAGCAGCTCGCACATCATGTCCTCAAAGGCGAAGATGTCCTCATCGGTCAGCTTGGAAAGGTGGGCAATCACCGGTGCAAGCACCTTGTCGTCATTGCCCTCGTGTGACCAGTCGCACAGCTCCATAATCTGCCAGAAACGGGAATAGTCCTTGTTGCTCACAGCATTCTCCTTGAAAGATGGATCAATGGCTCACAGCCCCGCTAAACCCTGCTGATAAATTGCATATCCGTTTCGCCCTGACGCATATACACACTCAGCACCAGTCCAAAGCCCAAGTAAAGACACATACTGGACGAACCACCCGCGCTGAAGAAGGGGAGGGTAATACCGATAACGGGCAGCACCACCAGACACATACCGATGTTGAATATGGTCTGGGTGGCGATAAGTCCGAAGAAGCCGAGGCAGATAAAGCGTCCCATGGGGTCGCGGGCGTGCATGGCCGTCCGCAGGGACATGAGCATTATGGATACTAGCAGAAGCATGACCACCATGCCGCCCACAAAGCCAAATTCCTCGCAGGCAACGGTAAAGATAAGGTCGTTGTGGTCGGCGGGCACCAGACCGGACTGTATCATACGTCCCTGCTGCCAGCCCTGTCCGGTCAGTCCGCCCGAGCCGACTGCCAGACGACCGAGGGTCTGCTGATAGAGAGAGCCCAGCTCATCACCCTCGCGGGGGTTGTAGACGGCGCGGATACGCTCTCTCTGGAAGGTGCCCATCAGCTTCCATACGATAGGCAAAGCCGCCAGTATTCCCGCAAAGCCGATGGCAAGATACTTCCAGCTGATACCGCTGCCGATGAAGATAACCATAGCCATGCAGAGGAACATCAGAGCAGTACCGTGGTCACCCTGCAGTATGATGAGACCGACAGGGAAGCCTATGTGTCCCACCAGAGCAAGCAGGTGGGGGAGAGAGTCAAGATTCTTGTTGCGCACAACAACAGAAAGGTGATAGGGGAAGGTGATAAGGAAGCCGATTTTCATCAGCTCCGAGGGCTGGAAGCTGACACCCGCGATTCGCAGCCACGCCTGGTCGTCCGCGAGGGAGTATTCACCCGACGCACCGACGCCCACGAAGAAGGTCAGCACGACCAGGAAAATACAGCCGCCACCCACAAGCCACCATAGCTCACCCAGCCGCTCGTAGTCCATCAGCGAGATGATTACCGCTCCCGCATAGCCCACCAGACAGGCGATTGCCTGCACCAGTGTGGTACGGGTGCCGTTGCTGTGCGTCGCGCTGTACACCATCATGCAGCTCATTATAGAGGCGAGAATTATAACCAGCCACATACTCTTATATGTATTCTTGAAATAGTTCACGACAGCGTATACGATGCGCTTGCCTATGTTCACAGTCTTGTGCATAGCTGCCTCCCATAAGAAAGTTACAAATTTTTTGCTTTTACATTATATAATTCTTGTAGCAATACTTCAAGTAAAATACTTTAAACATTGCATGAACTATGGTATAATGCTCTGGTAATATAATGTGCGCAGTGTACACATATGACAGAACAACGAAAAAACGAGGAGTCGTGTTATGCTTACAGATATTCAGATAGCCCAGCAGACCGTCATGCGCCCCATCACCGAGGTGGCTGCGGAACTGGGTATTGCGGACGACCAGCTTGAGCTGTACGGCAGATATAAGGCCAAGCTGTCCGAGGAGCTGTGCCGCAGACTGGCTGATGCCCCGCAGGGCAAGCTCATTCTTGTAACCGCCATCAACCCCACTCCCGCGGGAGAGGGCAAGACCACCACCAGCGTCGGTCTCGGTCAGGCTATGGCAAAGATTGGCAAGAAGACGGTCATCGCTCTGCGCGAACCCTCTCTGGGCCCTGTTTTCGGCGTAAAGGGCGGTGCTGCCGGTGGCGGATATGCTCAGGTGGTGCCCATGGAGGACATCAACCTCCACTTCACCGGCGACATTCACGCCGTAACAGCAGCCAACAATCTGCTCTGCGCTCTGCTTGATAACCACATTCAGCAGGGCAATGCTCTCAATATCGACCCCCGCCGTATCCTCATCAGCAGATGCATGGATATGAACGACCGTGAGCTGCGTTCCATCATCGCCGGTCTGGGCGGCAAGGCAAACGGTGTCCCCCGTGAGGACGGCTTCATCATCTCCGTTGCCAGCGAGGTAATGGCAATCCTGTGCCTCGCCGACAGCATCGCCGACCTCAAGGAGCGTTTTGGACGTATTCTCATCGCGTACACCTACAGCGGCGAGCCCGTTTTCGCCTCTGACATAAATGCTCAGGGCGCAATGACCGCTCTGATGAAGGAAGCCATCAAGCCCAATCTGGTGCAGACACTGGAGGGTACCCCTGCGCTGATGCATGGCGGTCCCTTTGCAAACATCGCCCACGGCTGCAACTCGGTGCGCGCCACCCGCTGCGCCATGGGTCTTGCCGATTACTGCATCACCGAAGCGGGCTTCGGCTCCGACCTCGGCGCAGAGAAGTTCTTTGACATCAAGTGCCGTAAGGCAGGACTCAAGCCCTCTGCCGTCGTGCTGGTCGCAACAGTGCGCGCCCTCAAGTACAACGGCGGCATTGCCAAGGATCAGCTCAAGGACGAGAATCTCGAGGCATTGGAAAAGGGCATAGTAAATCTCCGTGCCCACATTGATAACCTCACTCAGTTCGGTATTCCCGTTGTGGTTGCCATCAACCGCTTCCCCACCGACACCGATGCCGAGCTGGCAGCGGTAAAGCAGCACTGTGAGCAGTGGGGTGTGCGCTGCGCATTGTCCGACGTTTTCGGCAAGGGCGGCGACGGCGGCATCGAGCTGGCACAGGCGGTCTGCGAGGCTGCCGACGAGCCCTCCGATTTCCACTGCCTGTACGATGCGGCTGACAGCCTTGAGGATAAGATTTCCGCTATCGCCCGCAAGGTGTACGGCGCTGACCGCGTGGAGTTCACCGCAGAGGCAAAGAAGAGCATCGCCGCGCTGGGTGATATGGCAGACGGTCTGCCGGTGTGCATCGCCAAGACCCAGTATTCCCTCAGCGATGACCCCACGAAGCTGGGAAGACCCACCGGCTTCACCATCTCGGTGCGCAATGTGCGCCTGTCCCGTGGTGCGGGCTTTGTGGTGGCACTTACCGGTGACATCATGACCATGCCCGGTCTGCCCAGAGTACCCGCCGCCAACAATATCGACGTCGGGGAAGACGGAAGCATCTCCGGTCTGTTCTGATTCAGCACAATGGCTGATATGCACATAACAACAAATTCTGCTGCCGAAACCGAAGAGGTCGCCAGACAGTTTGCCCTCACCCTCAGGGGTGACGAAACCGTTGCCATGTTTGGCGGCATGGGCATGGGCAAGACCGCCTTTACACGAGGGCTTGCCGCAGGGCTGGGCATAGACCCCGCCGAGGTTTCCAGCCCCACCTTCGCCATTGCCCATGAGCATCGCGGCGAAAGGGCGCGGCTGTACCACTACGATATGTACCGCGTGGAAACATGGGAGGAGCTGGACTCCACCGGCTTTGAGGAAGAGCTGGGACGGTGCGTTTCCGTGGTGGAATGGAGCGAGAATATAGAAAACGCACTGCCGCTGCCTCGCTGGGAGGTGCGTATCTCTACGGGAGAAAGCAGTGAGCAGCGCAATATAGATATAAGGTATATAACGGAGGAGGACGGTCAGTGAACATTCTTGCCATAGACAGCTCGGCTGTAACGGCAGGCTGCGCGGTGCTCAGCGATGGGCGGCTGCTGTCCTCCGGTTTTGTAAATATCGGTCTGACCCACAGCCAGACCCTGCTTCCCCTCATCGACCGCACCCTTGCTTCCGCAGGGCTAAAGCCCGGTGACGTTGACTGCGTTGCCGTTTCCGCCGGCCCCGGCTCGTTTACCGGTGTGCGCATAGGCGTTGCCGCGGCGAAGGGTATGGCTTTTAAGAGCAATATTCCCTGCGCCGCAGTCTCCACGCTGGAAGCCATCGCATACGGTGCGGCGGGACTGGAGGGTATATGCTGCGCGGTTATGGACGCCCGGCGTGAGCAGGTGTACAACGGGCTTTTCCATCTGGATTATCCCGATACTGTCACCCGCCTGACCGATGACCGTGCCCTTGCCATTGCTGACCTGTGCAGCGAGCTGGAGGGCACAGAGGGCACCATATGGCTGTGCGGTGACGGTGCGGAGCTGTGCATGAAGCACATGAGCGAGTGCAGCGCACTGGCGGAGCGTGTGCGGCTGGCTCCCGAGCCGCTGCGCCGACAAAACGGTCTGGGTGTTGCCCGTGCGGCGGCAAAGCTCGCGGAGAGCGGCGCACTGACCGACAGCGCAGAGCTTGTGCCCATCTACCTGCGCCTGCCGCAGGCAGAAAGGGAGCTTAACAGCAGACAGGCAGGACTGAAAAAATAAACCAAACCAAGACAGAAACATAACAAAGGTATTCCGCAGCAAAGGCTGCCGAGTATAAATATTTTTAGAAAAACGGAGGTATATGTTATGTTGGCAATAGGCTGTGATCACGGTGGCGTTGCCCTGAAGAATCAAGTGCTGCAGTGGCTTCGGGACAATAATATTGAGTATAAGGACTTCGGCACCAATACCGAAGAATCTATAAATTACGCGCCCATCGCGGTGAAGGTTGCCCGGAGCATCACCTCCGGCGAGTGTGACCGAGGCATACTCATCTGCGGCACCGGCATAGGTATGTCGCTGGCGGCAAACAAGGTAAAGGGAATCAGAGCGGCTGTCTGCTCCAACAGCTTTGAGGCACGCTATACCCGCCTGCACAACGATGCAAATATCCTCTGCCTTGGCGCAAGAGTTATCGGTCTCGGTGTTGCCATCGACCTGATTTACACCTTCCTCAACACACACTTCGAGGGCGGCAGACATCAGGAGCGCATCGACGAAATTGCCAAAATCGAGAACGGCGAGATGTAATGATTGCCGCGCTCGGTTTTGTGTAAGAATATAGTAAGAGTATATTTTGTAATATATACAACAAAATCAGATACACAAGACGAGGAATAACATATTATGAAAAGAACAGAGATACGCACGCTGTACGCCGAGGCACAGAAGCTGGGCGGCAGCCAGGTAACGGTGGCAGGCTGGGTCCGCACCGTCCGTGATTCCAAGGCACTGGGCTTCATCGAGCTCAACGACGGAAGCTGCTTCAAGGGCGTTCAGGTAGTCTTTGAGAGCGACAAGCTGGAAAACTACAAGGAAATTGCCTCCCAGAATGTGGGCGCGGCACTGGTTGTTACCGGTACGCTTATCCTCACCCCCGAGGCAAAGCAGCCCTTTGAAATCAACGCCACCGCCATCGAGGTAGAGGGCGCGTCCGCTCCCGAATATCCCCTGCAGAAGAAGCGTCATTCGCTGGAGTATCTGCGCACCGTCGCACATCTGCGTCCCCGCACCAACACCTTCAGCGCCGCATTCCGCGTGCGCTCCGCAGCGGCATTCGCTATCCACAGCTTCTTCACCGGTCGCGGTTTCACCTATGTCCATACCCCCCTCATCACCGGCAGCGACTGCGAGGGCGCAGGCGAGATGTTCACCGTCACCACCCTTGACATGAACAAGCTGCCCGTGGACGACAAGGGCGCGGTGGATTTCACCGAGGACTTCTTCGGCAAGCACACCTCCCTGACCGTTTCCGGTCAGCTTGAGGCCGAGTGCATGGCAATGGCATTCGGCAAGGTGTACACCTTCGGACCCACCTTCCGCGCAGAGGAATCCTACACCGCCCGCCACGCCGCAGAGTTCTGGATGATTGAGCCGGAAATCGCCTTTGCCGACCTCAACGACGATATGGATCTGGCTCAGGATATGATCAAGTACATCATTTCCTATGTGCTTGAGAACTGCCCGCAGGACATCGACTTCTTCAACCAGTTTGTCGATAAGGGACTGCGTGAGCGTCTGGAGAGCATCGTTGCCTCCGACTTTGCCCGCATCACCTACACCGAGGCAGTCAAGCTGCTTGAGCAGCACAACGACAGCTTCGAGTACAAGGTAAGCTGGGGCACCGACCTGCAGACCGAGCATGAGCGTTATCTGACCGAGCAGGTGTTCAAGAAGCCGGTATTCGTTACCGACTATCCCAAGGAAATCAAGTCCTTCTATATGCGCCTCAACGATGACGGCAAGACCGTCGCCGCAGCCGACCTGCTGGTTCCCGGCATCGGCGAGATAGTGGGCGGCAGCCAGAGAGAAGAGCGTCTGGACGTGCTGCTCGAGCGTATGAAGGAGCTGGGTCTCAAGGAAGAGGACTACTGGTGGTATCTTGAGCTGCGCAAGTATGGCGGCTGCAAGCACGCCGGCTTCGGTCTGGGCTTTGAGCGCATGATTATGTACCTCACCGGCATCGCCAACATCCGCGACGTGCTGCCCTTCCCCCGTACCACCGGCACTGCGGAGTTCTAATCAACACATAATTTTGATGGAGATGAATTACCAATGATACCCTATGTAGAAATGAGCCGCGAGCAGCTTCTGCAGGAAAAGAAGCTGCTTACGGTCAGATACGAGCAGTTCCGTGAGCAGGGACTGAACCTCAACATGAGCAGAGGTATCCCCTGCGCGGAGCAGCTTGAGCTTTCCATGCCCATGCTGGACATAGTCAACTCCGGCTCCGACCTGCACACTGTCACCGGCGCAGACTGCCGCAACTACGGCATCGTTGACGGTATTCCCGAGGTCAAGAAGCTTTTCGCAGACCTCTTCGGGGTTACTACCGATGAAATCATCGTTCTTGGCAACTCCAGCCTGAACATGATGTTCGATACCATATCCTCTGCCATGGCACACGGTCTGCTGGGCGGTGAGCCCTGGGCAAATCAGGGACGCATAAAGTTCCTCTGCCCCAGCCCCGGCTATGACCGCCACTTCGGCATCACTGAGTATTTCGACATCGACATGATTCCCATCGAGATAAACGAAGACGGTCCCGACATGGACACCATAGAGAAGCTGGTGGAATCCGACCCCATGGTAAAGGGTATCTGGTGCGTTCCCAAGTATTCCAACCCCACTGGTGTTACCTATTCTGACGAAACGGTCATGCGCATGGCACGGCTCAAGCCCGCCGCAAAGGATTTCCGCATCTTCTGGGACAACGCCTACTCGGTGCATTACCTCTTCGGTGAGGATAAGCAGATAGTCAATATTCTGCATGAATGCAAGAAGAACGGCAATCCCAACATGGTATATATGTACTTCTCCACCTCCAAGATTACCTTCCCCGGCGCGGGTCTGGCAGGCATGGCAACCTCTCTGGAGAATGTCAACGCAATCAAGGCCCGTATGTCGGTGCAGACCATCGGCGGCGACAAGATCAATCAGCTCCGCCATATGCGCTTCTTCGGCAACATCGACGGACTGATGACACAGATGGAAAAGCACGCCGAGATTCTGCGTCCCCGCTTCACCGCCGTTCAGGAAACCCTGACCAAGGAGATTGGTGACAGCGGCGCAGCACAGTGGAGCGACCCGCAGGGCGGCTATTTCGTCAGCTTTGACACCATGGACGGCTGCGCACGCCGCACCGTTGAGCTGTGCGCACAGGCAGGCGTTACCCTGACTCCCGCAGGCGCAACCTATCCCTACCACCGCGACCCCCGCGACAGAAACATACGCATCGCCCCCACCTCTCCCACAATAGAGAATCTCATCACAGCGATGAGCATACTGGCTGTGTGCGCACGTCTGTCCGCCATCGAAAAGCTGCTGGCGCAGTAAGGGAAAAACAGGCGGCAGCACTGCTCGTATATACTCTGTTAATAAACGATTGACATTTTTGGCGTAAGCAATTATAATACCTATGTTATGCCCTGAAGAGTTCACCGGCTTTGGGACACATATTTTGGAAAAAAGGTGTGTATTTTCCGCTCTTAAAAAGGGGAATACACGCCGAAAAACAGGAGGAAGAAGCTAATGAAGCGAGTTGGCAAGCCGTGGTTCTTTGTCGTCGCGCTCGTTATCTTTGCCCTTGCCTACTTTACGTTCTTCGGAGCGTACGGTGTGGACGAGGAAGGTAACGAGAAGACGTTTGTCCGCGGAGTCAAGGATATCCGCTGGGGTACCGACATTCAGGGAGGTGTCAGCGTTACTTTCGGTCCGAAGTCGGACGTAGACGCCACCGACCTGCAGATGAGTGCCGTAAAGGCAACACTGGAAAGCCGTCTGGTCAACAGCGGTGTTACCGATTACGAGCTGTTCACCGATAATGCAAGCGACCGTATTATGATCAGCTTCCCTTGGAAGGACGGTCAGGTACAGGATCCCAAGGCAACCATCGACGAGCTGTCCGCAACCGCACAGCTCATGTTCGTTGAGGGTGCCCCCGAAACCTATCTTGTCGGCTATCATACCGACGACAACGGCGACATCACCTATGCTGAGGACGCCAATGGCAACCTCTTCCCCGTCGCAGTGGAAGGCAAGCACGTAGACAAGGCTGAGGTCATGACCAATCAGCAGAACGGTCAGATCATCGTTTCTCTGGACTTCACCAAGGAGGGCGCACAGCTCTTCGCAGAGGCAACCCAGAGACAGCTGAACAACTACATATCCATCTGGATGGACTCCACCATGATTTCCTGCCCCGTTGTCAATGACGTTATCTCCGAGGGCAAGGCAACCATCACCAAGCCCGGTGGATTCGATGCTGACGAGGCATCCACCCTTGTCAACAACATCAACGGCGGCGCACTGCCCTTCACCCTTGAGACTAAGGACTACGACGTTGTTGACCCCACTCTGGGTAAGTCCTCCCTGAAGGCCATGGCTATTGCCGGCATCATTGCTTTCGCACTGATCTGCCTGTTCATGATCTTCTACTATCGCCTGCCCGGCTTCGTTGCCTGCATCGCTCTGCTCGGTCAGGCTGCCGGTTCTCTGGCAATGGTCTCCGGACTGTTCCCCATCTTCAACAGCTTTACCCTTACCCTGCCCGGTATCGCCGGTATCATACTCTCCGTTGGTATGGGTGTTGACGCCAATATCATCACCAACGAGCGTATCCGCGAAGAAATCCGCAAGGGCAAGACCATCGACGGTGCTATCGATTCCGGTAACGAGAACAGCTTCTCTTCCATCTTCGATGGCAACATCACCGTTATCATCGTAGCAGTCATTCTCATGGGCGTATTCGGTCCTCCCGACAGCCTGTGGAACAAGCTGCTCACTCCGTTCCTTTGGATGTTCCCCGCCGCCACCACCGGTGCCATCTATTCCTTCGGCTACACCCTGCTGGCAGGCGTTATCTTCAACTTCCTCATGGGCGTTACTGCATCCCGCATTATGCTCAAGTCGCTGTCCCGCTTCAATATCTTCCGCAAGAGATGGCTGTATGGAGGTGCTGACGAGAAATGAATATCAAGAAGAACATAGACTTCATGGGCAAAAGAAAGATCTACTGGATCATTTCTCTGTCCATCATCGTTGTGGGAATACTCTTCAACCTCATCTTCGGTGCCAAGCTGGACATCAAGTTCACCGGTGGTTCCATGTTCAAGTATTCCTATGCTGACGACTCTGTTGTCGTCACCTCTACCGACGTTTCCGGCAGCGATGTTACTCCTACTGACCTTGAGTCTGTTGTTGCAGGCATCGTTGATGAAATCGAAGCCGAAGCAGTTTCCGGCGCAGACGTATCTGCTGCTGACGTTTCCGCTACCGACATCATCGCCCTGCTGGCTGATGTTGTTCCTGTGGAAGGCAAGAATGTTGACCCCGATGCTGCTGCAAAGGTTATCAGCAAGGCTCTGGGCGAAGAGGTCACCGTTTCCGTCAATACCCGCCTGAATATCGATGCCAACGAGACCGACAACAAGAACCTTGTTGTTTCTCTGGCAGAGAACAAGGCTGTTGACCAGAACGCCAACACCATCATCACCTATGCCATGAGCAGACTGTATCCTGATGTTGAGCTTTCTCTCAAGGAATCCAACTCCGTTGACCCCACCATGGGTAAGGAGTTCTTCTGGAAGTGCGTTATCGCAGTCATTCTGGCATCTGTATTCATGGTGCTGTACGTTGCACTGCGCTTCAAGAAGGTCGGCGGCTGGACTGCGGGTGTCAGCGGCATCATCGCTATCCTGCACGACTGCCTGATCGTCTACTTCACATTCGTCATCTTCCGTTACCCCATTGATGACAACTTCATCGCTGTTATCCTGGCAATCATCGGTTACTCCCTCAACTCCACCATCGTCATCTTCGACCGTATCCGTGAGAACCGCCGTCTGCTGGGGCCCAAGGTTTCCGTTGCAGAGCTGGCCAACGTCAGTATGAACGAGACCCTTGGCCGTACCATCAACACCAACCTGTGCGTATTCGTCGCCATTGCTGTTGTTGCTATCGTTTCCGTCATCTTCGGTCTCAACTCCATCATGAGCTTTGCTGTGCCCATGATGTTCGGTACTGTTTCCGGCTGCTATTCCTCCCTGCTCATCTCCAACTCCATCTGGGTTACCTGGCAGGAAGCTATAGCCAAGAAGGAAGCCGATAAAAAGGCTGAGAAGAAGGCCGCCGAGAAGGCAAAGAAGTCCAAGTAATTATCCCGCATACAAGACCGCCCTGTGCCGCAAGCGCAGGGCGGTCTTTTCTCTTTCGTGCGTGATAACGCAAGCAAAACAAGCCGTGTCTGATGAGTTGCCGCAAGGGAATAAATATCGGAAATGATTTGCATAATGGCAGTGTGCATGTTATAATACTTTTGCTTCGTGCGTGCCTTGTTCAAGCAAATGGGAACGCAAAATGAATAAAGACAAAAATAAGAATATTATATAAATTTTGACATTTGGGCTTTACGATTGCCGCAAAATATAGTAAAATACCATGTAGAGCGTCATATATCCATCTCAAACGGAGGTAATGCAAATGAGCTTAAAATATAAGAGAATACTTCTCAAGCTGAGTGGCGAGGCTCTCGCCGGCGATAAGGGTACAGGCTACGATGAGGATACCATGAACAGCGTGTGCGCCGCCATCAAGCAGTGTGTTGAGATGGGCGCGGAGCTGTCCATCGTCGTGGGCGGCGGCAACTTCTGGCGCGGAAGAACCTCCGGCTCCATGGACCGCGCCCGTGCCGATTACATCGGTATGCTGGCAACCGCCATGAACTCCCTCGCCGTTGCCGATTACCTCGAGCAGCATGATGTGCAGGTGCGTGTGCAGACCGCTATCGCCATGCCCACCATCGCTGAGCCCTATACCCGCAACCGTGCTGTTGCACATCTGGAAAGAGGCAAGGTGGTCGTATTTGGCTGCGGCACCGGCAGCCCCTTCTGCTCCACCGACACCGCAGCGGCCCTCCGTGCTGCCGAGGTGGGTGCGGACATTATCCTCAAGGCTTCCAACGTGGACGGTGTATACGACAGCGACCCCAAGAAGAACCCCGATGCAAAGAAATACGACACCATCACCTTTGACGAGGTGCTGGACAAGGGGCTGCAGGTTATGGATATGACCGCCGCCTCCATGTGCCGCGAGAGCGGTATTCCCATCATGGTATTCGACATCGGTAACCCCCAGAACCTTGTTCGCGCCGTCAGCGGCGAAACAATCGGAACTATTGTCAAGGAGGCATAACATATGGAAAGCGTATTTACTTCGGCAAGTGAAAAAATGGAAAAAACCATCAATGTCCTGCGCAGTGATTTCAAGACCATTCGCGCCGGAAGAGCCAACGCCGCTGTTCTCGACCGCATTCAGGTTGACTACTACGGTGTGCCCACCGCCATCAACCAGATGGCAGCAGTTTCCGTTCCCGAGCCCGCACTGCTGACCATTCAGCCGTGGGACGCATCAGCCCTCAAGCTGATTGAAAAGGCCATTCTCGCCTCTGACATCGGCATCAATCCTCAGAACGACGGTAAGGTCATTCGTCTGGCATTCCCCTCCCTCACCGAGGACAGAAGAAAGGAACTGTGCCGCGACATCAAGAAGATGGGAGAGGACAGCAAGGTTGCAATCCGCTCTATCCGCCGCGATGCCATCGAAAAGCTGAAGGCTATGAAGAAGGCAGGCGAAATCACCGAGGACGACCTCAAGCAGGCTGAGAAGCGTATGCAGGACATCACCGATAAGTTTATTGCCCGCATTGACGAGGAATGCGCCATTAAGGAAAAGGAAATCATGGCTATCTGACCTGATTTAATACGTCAAATTGAGTATATAGGGCGGAGGGGGAGCTTTCCGCCCTGTTGCTATATAAGTAATACATAAATACTATGCTGAAGGAGTGTGCCGCTGTGGCCGAAACAAACCGAATACTGCCCGAACATATCGGGATAATAATGGATGGAAACGGTCGTTGGGCAAAAAAGCGTGGTCTGCCCCGTATGGCGGGACACCGTGCCGGTGCAAACAACTTCAGAACCATCACCCGCTATTGCAACAAGATAGGCATAAAGTACCTGACGGTCTATGCCTTTTCCACCGAAAACTGGAGCCGCCCGAAGGAGGAGGTGGACGCGCTGATGCGTCTGCTGTATGATTACCTTCAGGAGGCACTGCGTGACTTCCGTGAGGAGAATATCCGCACACGCTTCATCGGTGATGTAACGGCACTTCAGCCGGTGCTGCAGCAGCTTATTGCCGAGACCGAGGAGCTTTCTGCCGACAGGACAGGGCTTACCCTCAACATAGCAATGAACTACGGCGGCAGAGCAGAGATGGTCAGAGCGGCGCAGATGCTTGCGCGCAGAGTGCAGCAGGGTCAGCTTGCCCCCGAGGATATAGACGAGGCAATGCTCTCCGCAAGTATGTACACCGCAGGGCAGAGCGACCCTGACCTCATCATTCGCCCCAGCGGAGAATACCGCACCTCCAATTTCATGCTCTGGCAGTCGGCATACAGCGAGTATGTCTTTATGGACGACATTCTGTGGCCGGACTTTACCGAAGAGGATCTGGAGCGGGCAATAGACATCTTCAACAGCAGAAGCCGACGCTTTGGCGGCACCGTTGCGAAATAATGCGCATGGATATTACTAGAGGTATAACGGAGGACACAGCATGAAAACACGAATCCTATCAGCGGCAGTGGGAATCATAGTGGCAGTGGTTATACTAACCCTCAACGTAACCAGATTTCCATGGCTGCTCAACATAGCTGTGGCAGTCGTTGCCTGCATGGCTCTGTATGAGCTTTTGGTCGCCACCAAGTTTATCGACAATGCAGCCATCGTCATAACCAGCTTCGCCGCAACTGCGTTCATTCAGTTTATCCCCGCGTTTCCCGAAGACATCTGGATAAGGCTGTTTTCCGCCTGCGGTGTTGTGTACTTCATCGCCCTCTTCTGCATTATGCTCTGCTCACACAAGAAGCTGCACGTAGAGAGGCTGGGTCTTGCCTTTATGGCAACGGCACTGATAGCACTGCCGTTTTTCTCCATGCTGTATATGTACTGGAAGAACCCCTATGACAAGGGTGAATTTCATTACATCGGTCAGGCACTGGTGATACTGTGCTTCCTGCTTTCCTGGTTTACCGATGCAGGCGCGTACTTTGTAGGCACCTTCTGCGGCAAGCACAAGCTGGCACCGGAAATCAGCCCCAAGAAGACGGTGGAAGGCATGATAGGCGGTTTTGTGTGCTGTGTGGGACTGGTTGCGCTGGTGGGCTATCTGTTTACTGGACCGCTTGAGCTGGTGTCATTTGACATCAACTGGCTCAACCTGCTTCTGGTCACGGTGGTCAGTTCGGTAATTTCGGTAATTGGCGACCTTTCTTTCTCCATTATCAAGAGAGCTTTTGATATAAAGGATTTCGGCAAAATCATGCCCGGTCATGGCGGTGTTCTGGACCGCTTTGACAGCGTGATATTTGTTTCGCCGGTGGTGTGCATAATGAATATGTTCCTGCCGATAATCATTGTTAAATAATCGGGCATATATATGAATATGAATGAAAAGTACGATTACCGCGAAAGCGTTATCTCTCTTCTTGGCTCTACAGGCTCAATAGGCACCCAGACGCTGGACGTTGCGCGAAGACTGGGACTGCGTGTTGCTGCCTTGGCTGCACGACGCAATATTGACCTGCTTGAGCAGCAGATTCGTGAGTTCAAGCCGTCCATGGTGGCTGTCATGGAGCATGATGCTGCCGAGAAGCTGCGCATTGCCGTAGCCGACCTGCCCGTCCGTGTGACGGAGGGCATGGAGGGCTTTGAGGAAGCCGCCGCGCTGGAAGAAGCGACCGTCACCGTCAATGCGGTGGTGGGCATGGTTGGTCTGCGTCCCACGCTGGCGGCAATAGAGGCGGGCAAACGTATCGCTCTGGCAAACAAGGAAACCCTTGTGGCAGGTGGCGCGCTGGTAATGAAGCGCGCAAAGGAGCGGGGAGTGGACATCATCCCCGTGGACAGCGAACATTCCGCCATATTCCAGTGCCTGCAGGGCTCACCCTACAGCGCATTCCAAAGGATTATCCTCACCGCGTCAGGCGGACCTTTCCGTGGCTGGAGCCGCGAGCAGCTTGTGGGCGTGAAGAAAGAGCAGGCGCTTAAGCACCCCAACTGGTCGATGGGCGCAAAAATCACCATCGACTCAGCAACGCTGATGAACAAGGGCCTTGAGGTCATAGAGGCTGCATGGCTCTTCGGCAAGGGCGTTGACGACATCGACGTGGTGGTGCATCGTGAGAGCATCATACACTCCGCAGTGGAATTTTGCGACCGCTCGGTCATCGCACAGCTTGGTCTGCCCGACATGAAGATTCCCATACAGTACGCGATAAGCTATCCCGAGCGTGCCCCCTCCGATGAGCGGCGGCTGGATTTGTTCGAGATAGGCGAGCTGCATTTTGAAAAGCCCGACACCGATGCCTTCCGCTGCCTTGCCATATGCAAGGAGGCGATGCGCAGAGGCGGTCTGGTGCCTGCGGCGGTCAACGGCGCAAACGAAGCGGCTGTCGCGCTTTTCCTGCAGGATAAGATAGAGTTTCTGGACATTGCGGAGCTGGTGGGTGAGGCGATGGAGCGGCAGAAGCACACAGGCGAATACACATTGCAGGACGTGCTGGAGGCAGATGCCGAGGCAAGGCGTTTCGCGTCCAAGGCGTAGCCTGAGCCGCACAGGTAAGGAAAGAAAACAGCAATACATTTGCTGAGTTAACGGAGGCAAAGAATGACATCATTAATGACAACCATTCTCATCGTCGTGGTATCGGTCATACTTTTTGTACTGGTTATCATGATTCATGAGTTCGGTCACTTCCTTTTTGCCAAGCTGTTTGGCGTAAAGGTCAATGAGTTTGCCATAGGCATGGGACCCAAGCTGCTGAAAAAGCAGAAGGGAGAGACACTCTACTCCCTCCGCCTGTTCCCCATAGGCGGCTTCTGCGCCATGGAGGGCGAGGACGAGGACAGCGATGATGACCGCGCCTTTGGCAACAAGAAGGTGTGGCAGCGCATGATAATCGTCATTGCCGGTGCCGCGTTCAATATCATACTCGGTCTGATATTCATGCTGATAATTCAGGGACAGCAGCCCTACTATGCCTCCCGTACCATCGCAGGGTTTGTTCCCACCGCCGTTTCCTATTCCGACTTCGCCGCCGATACCGATGGCGAGCGGGATTACCTCTACTCCGAGGACGAGGAAACCTACCTCACCATCGTTGAGGGCGAGGGCAATGCTGCCGGCGGCACCATTTCTGCCGAGGAAGCAAAGAGCAACGAGCAGGCAGGCAAGGGTCACATCTTCCGTGAGGCTGCAAGCGGCAAGACAGGTCTGAAGCAGGACGATGTCATCATCTCGGTCAACGACTACCGCGCGCTGTGCTTCTACGATGCCTACTTCGCCATGTCCATGGACGATGACGGCGTGATGGATTTCGTTGTCGAACGTGACGGCGAGCGGGTGAAGATTCCCGATGTCACCTTCGACAGAGTTGACGCAGGCGGCATGATGACCGGCACCGAAATGACTGTGCTGGACTTCCAGGTGTACGCCGTGCCCAGAACCTTCAAGACACTGATGCAGTCAACCTATCTGCAGTCCCAGTATTTTGTCCGCTCGGTGTATATGTCCCTCTACTACATGATCACCGGTCGCGCAGGCTTCAATCAGATGTCCGGACCTGTCGGCATCGCCTCCATGATTGGCGAGGTTGCCGAGGCGGGATTCGCCCAGAGCTTTATGGAGGGCATCAACAGTATCCTCTATATCATGGCACTCATCACCTTCAATCTGGGCATAGTAAATCTGCTGCCCCTGCCCGCACTGGACGGCGGACGCTTCGTATTCCTTGTCATTGAGGCAATACGCCGCAAGCCTATAAATCAGAAGATTGAGGGCATTGTCCACACAGTGGGCTTGCTGCTGCTATTCGGATTGATGATAGTCATAACCTATCAGGACATCATACGTCTGATTACAAGCTGCAGCGGTTAAGAGGAAAGTGTGCGCAAAAACGTAAAAATATGTGCGGATGCACTGTGAAACAATAGGAAATACAGAGAAAATATGCTCCGCGCCTGTGCGCGGAGCATATGCAGTCCTATAACCAATACAAGGTAAAGCTAAGGGGAGAGATTATGAAGAGAAGACAGTGTAGAGAGGTCAGGGCAGGCAATGTAATCATCGGCGGAAACGCGCCGGTCAGCATACAGTCCATGCTCAATACCCGCGCCGACGACATAGAGGGCAGTGTCAGACAGGCTGTCCGACTGGAGCAGCAGGGCTGCGAGATTATCCGCGCCGCCGCTCCCGATGTCGCTGCCGCCGAGCTTATCCGCGCACTGAAGGGTGCGGTAAGCATTCCGGTGGTTGCCGATATACATTTTGATTACAGAATCGCTCTTGCCTGCATTGAGGCAGGGGTAGACAAGATACGCATCAACCCGGGCAACATCGGTGCGCGGGAGAGGGTGGAGGCAGTGGCGAAGGCCTGCTCCGAGCGTGGCATACCCATACGCATCGGAGTAAACTCCGGCTCGGTGGAAAAGGAGCTGCTGCAGAAGTACGGCGGCCCCACTGCCGAGGCACTGTGCGAGAGCGCACTGGGTCATGCCCGCATACTGGAGGACCTTGGCTTCTATGACATCGTCCTCTCCATGAAATCCTCCAGCGTTGTCACCACCATCGAAGCCTACAGGCTGGCGGCAGAGCGGTGCGAATATCCCCTGCATCTGGGCGTTACCGAGGCAGGTACCCGCCACATGGGCATCATCAAATCCTCTGTGGGCATAGGCTCACTGCTGTGTGACGGCATAGGCGACACCATTCGTGTTTCACTCACCGCCGACCCTGCGGAAGAGGTATCGGCAGCGCGGGATCTGCTGCGCTCCATCGGTCTGCGCGGCGGTGTGCAGTTTGTGTCCTGCCCCACCTGCGGACGTACCCGCATCGACGTTATCTCCATTGCCGAGCAGGTGGAGCGTGCGCTGGGTGACTGCCCGAAGAACATCAAGGTTGCCATCATGGGCTGCGCGGTCAACGGACCGGGCGAGGCGAGGGAAGCCGACATCGGCATTGCCGGCGGCGATGGCTGCGCCCTGATTATCCGCAAGGGCGAGATACTGCGCAAGATACCCGAATGTGATATTGTTACCGAGCTGATGAAGGAGATAGAGCTTCTGTAAAAAAGGTGGCACAGCGTGGGCTGTGTAGGGGGAACAAAACGGAATATCAAAAGAAAGGGAACGAATAATTAATGAATACACGATTCAGCGAAATGTTTCCGGAATGTTCGGAAAACGAATTTATATCTCGTCTGGAAGAGGGCGCAATACAGTCGCTGGAGATAAAAAACGGCGGCAAGAGGTTTATCATACATACTCAGCAGCCTGCATATCTGGACAAGGAAACCCTCCGCTGCGCCGAGCTGGTGATAAGGGAGCAGTACGAGCTGTCCTATGTCAGCATACAGCCCCGCTTTCCCGCAGAGTGCTTTTCGGAGGAGCTGCTGCCCGACGTGGTTGAGGAACTGCGGCGGCGCATCGCTGCGGTAAACGGCAGCTTTACAGGCTGCCGCTGGGAGTATGACAGGCAGAGCGGCACGATCACCGCAAATCTTGCGATAAACGCCATTCCCATGCTGCGCGCAAAGAACTTCGAGCAGGAGATGAGCGCGGTTATCCGCGAGCAGTTTGGCATAGAAACCACCGTAGAGCTGAAGTATGACGAGGAGCGCAGCGACTGCACCGAGGTCAGAAGAGCCATCGAGCAGGCGCAGTCCATGCAGCACGATACCATGAAGCCTGTGCGCCCCGCTCCAAGCAGTCAGCCTGCCAAGGCAGCCGATTCCCGTCCGCCATGGGAAAGCCGCCGCCCCCGCTACGAAAAGCAGGCAAACAACGGTCTGCCCGCCAACGTAACGCTTGGAAACGACATCTTCGGCAAGACCAACAACACCCCCATTGTGCGCATCTCAGAGCTTTCGGAGGAATACTCCCGTGTAGGCGTGTGGGGTGTCATCTTCGCCTTTGAAACAAAGGAATCCCGCTCCGGCGAAACCATCATAGTATCCTTCGGTGTCACCGACTACACCTCCTCCGTCACCGTAAAGGTGCTGGTCAAGAAGAGCAAGTCGGAGTGGCTCTCCCAGCTTAAGAATGACGTGTGCGTTGTGGTGCATGGCGACTATGCCTTCGATTCCTTCGAGCGTGAGCCTATCCTGCGTGCCAAGCACATCGCCCTTGCGACAAGGGCAGGGCGCAGCGACCACAGCGAGAAGAAGCGGGTGGAGCTGCATATGCACACCAGTATGTCCCGCATGGACGCTATTCCCACCGCCGACGCAGTGGTAAAGCGCGCCATCTCCTGGGGGCACAAGGCCATCGCCATCACCGACCATGGCGTTGTGCAGGCATTCCCCGGCGCAATGAATGCCGAGCAGGGTGCCAGAAAAAAGGAGGACGGCTTTGCGCCGGTAATCAAGGTGCTGTACGGCATGGAGGCGTATTTCGTCAACGACGTGCTGGACATAGTGCGCGGCACCACCGATAACCCCATCGACGGCGAATACGTTGTGTTCGATATAGAAACCACCGGTCTTTCCCCCAAGCGTGACCGTATTACCGAGATAGGCGCGGTGCGCGTTTCGGGCGGCGCGGAGGTGGAGCGATTCTCCACCATGGTCAATCCCCATATGCCTATCCCCGCCGACATCGTTGAGCTGACAGGCATCACAGACGAGATGGTCAGCGATGCCCCCGATGAGGCGGAGGCAGTGCGAGCTTTCCTTGATTTCTGCGGAGAGAATGCGGTGCTGGTTGCCCACAACGCCTCCTTTGACGTGGGTTTCATCAACTCTGCCTGCGAGCGGCTGGGCTATTCCTTTGGCAATGCGTATCTTGATACGCTGGCACTGAGCCGAATACTCTATCCGGAGCTTTCCCGCTTCAAGCTGGACATAGTGGCAAAGCACCTGAAGCTGCCGGAGTTCAACCACCACCGCGCTGTGGACGATGCCGCTATTCTGGTGCAGATATTCCTGCGCCAGTGTGACGAAATGAAGCACAACTACGGCATACAGTCGGTGCATGATATAAATATTGCAATGGCAGGCAGCGATAAGAAAAAGCTGCCCAGCTATCATATGATAATCATTGCAAAGAACCTTGTCGGACTGAAAAACCTGTACAAGCTGGTTTCCAATGCCCATGTGCGCGATTTCTACAAGCACCCCCGCGTGCTGAAGAGCGAGCTTATGGCGCACCGCGAGGGTCTGATAATAGGCAGTGCCTGCGAAGCGGGTGAGCTGTTTCAGGCGGTGCGCTCCGGTATGCGCAAGAGCGAGCTGGAAGCCATGGCACGTTTCTACGATTTCCTTGAGATACAGCCCATATGCAACAACGCCTTTATGGTCAGAAACGGCTCTGTGGCAGACGAAAATGCCCTGCGTGACCTCAACAAGGCAATCGTGGAGCTGGGCGACCGTCTGCATATACCCGTCTGCGCCACCTGCGATGCCCATTACCTCGACCCGCAGGACGATATATACCGCCGTGTGCTGATAACCGAGCTGGGCATGAAGGACAGCTTTATCCCCGCACAGCTCTATCTGCGCACAACTGAGGAAATGCTGGAGGAATTCAAGTACCTCGGCGCAAAGAAAGCCTTTGAGGTGGTTGTGGACAACACCAACCTCATCGCTGACATGGTGGAGCAGATGCGCCCCATTCCCGCAGGCACATTCCCGCCCAGCATCGAAGGCTCTGACGATAACCTGAGAAACATCACCCGCACCAGAGCCCGTGAGATATACGGCGACCCGCTGCCCGAATATGTAGAGGAGCGTCTGGAAAGAGAGCTTAATTCCATCATCTCCAACGGCTATTCGGTCATGTACATGACCGCACAGCTTCTGGTTGCGGACTCTGTAGCCCATGGCTATCAGGTAGGCTCCCGTGGCTCGGTCGGCTCGTCCTTTGTCGCGACGATGGCAGGCATTTCGGAGGTCAACCCCCTTGTGCCCCATTATGTGTGCCCCAAGTGCAAGCACAGCGAGTTCATCATGGACAGCTCGGTCGGCTCCGGCTTTGACCTGCCCGCCAAGTGCTGCCCCCATTGCGGCACCGATATGAATCGTGACGGTCACGACATTCCCTTTGAGACCTTCCTCGGTTTCAAGGGCGACAAGCAGCCCGATATTGACCTCAACTTCTCCAACGAATACCAGAGCTTTGCCCACCGCTACACAGAAACCCTCTTCAACACCGAGGTTGAAAAGGTTTTCAAGGCAGGCACCATCAGTACCGTTGCGGAGAAAACCGCCTACCGCTATGCCGTAAACTATGGCGAGAAGCAGGGTCTGCACCTGCCCAAGGCAGAAATAGAGCGGCTCAAGCGGGGCTGCACAGGCGTAAAGAGTACCACCGGTCAGCACCCGGGCGGCATGGTCGTTGTCCCTGCGGTGTACGATGTCTACGACTTCTGCCCCATACAGCACCCCGCCAACAAGACCGATACCGACATTCTCACCACCCACTTCGACTTCCACGCTATACATGACACAATACTCAAGCTGGACTGCCTTGGTCATGTAGGACCTACCATATACCATTATCTGGAAGAATTTACCGGCATACCCGTAACCGAAGTGCCCATGAGCGATGAAAAGGTAATGAGCCTTTTCGAGTCGCCCGCGGCACTGGGCGTAACCGAGGAGCAGATTCGTGTACCCACAGGCACGCTCTCCCTGCCCGAGCTGGGCACGAAGTTCGTCATAGGAATGCTGATGACCACCAAGCCCCGCACCTTTGCCGACCTGCTGCAGGTTTCGGGTCTTTCCCACGGCACCGACGTCTATCTGGGCAACGCAAAGGACCTCATTGACGCGGGCATATGCACAATTTCCGAGGTTATCGGTACCCGTGACAACATCATGACCTATCTCATCAGCAAGGGCATGGACAAGAGCGACTCCTTTACCATCATGGAGTTTGTCCGTAAGGGCAAGGCAAAGGGCAAGCTGGAGAAGTATGTGCCGGATATGCTGGCGCACGATGTGCCCCAGTGGTACATTGATTCCTGCTTCAAGATCAAGTATATGTTCCCCAAGGCGCACGCCGCCGCCTATATGATTTCCGCACTGCGGCTGGGCTGGTACAAGGTGTATCACCCCGTTGCCTACTACGCGGCATTCTTCACCGCCCGCTGCGAAAACTTCGATGCGGACGCCGCCATCGGCGGTGAGGAGGCATCTATCCGTCTGCTGGACGAAATCTCCGGCAAGGACAAGGACGACACCTCCCAGACCGATGAAGGCGCATACGCCATCACCCAGATAATCCTTGAGGCGCAGGCAAGAGGCGTAAAGTTCCTGCCTGTGGACGTATACAAGAGCGATGCCACCCGCTTCCTCCCTGAGGACGGCGCACTGCGGCTGCCCTTTATCGCCCTGAAGGGTCTGGGCGAGGCTGCCGCCATACGTCTTGCGGAATCGGGCAAGGTCAACACCTATGCCTCCCGCGAGGAGATACCCGACAAGGCGGGCGTAAGCCGCGCCATAGTAGACAAGCTGGCGGCGGCACACGCACTGGACGGTTTGCCGGAAAGCTGCCAGAAGAGCCTGTTTGACGGGCTGGACGATTAATAATACTTTTCTTGGATTCACATTTCAGTATAAACAAAAAAGAAGGCAGGAAATAATCGGATGGCTAAAAAGAAGAGACCAATCGAAAACAGCGCACCGACCGCCAGCGGGTATATAAAGGGCGCGGGCGAGATACAGGAGATGGCAGTAACCGATGTCATCGAAAGCAACTATATGCCCTATGCCATGAGCGTCATTCTGGGGCGCGCACTGCCGGAGATAGACGGCTTCAAGCCCTCCCACCGCAAGCTGCTGTACACCATGTTCAAGATGGGTCTGCTGGGCGGCGCACGGCAGAAGTCCTCCAAGATTGCCGGCACCACCATGACCCTCAATCCCCACGGTGATGCTGCCATATACGAAACCATGGTGCGTATGACCACCGCATACGAAGCACTGCTGCACCCCTATGTGGATTCCAAGGGCTCATTCGGCAAGGCGTATTCCCGCGACACCGCCCCCGCCGCCTCCCGATATACCGAGGCTCGGCTTGCACCCATCGCCGAGGAGCTTTTCCGCGACATTAACAGCGATGCGGTGGACATGGTGCCCAACTTCGACAATACCGAGATGGAGCCGACACTGCTGCCGGTTACCTTCCCCTCCATACTGACCAACACCATAACCGGCATCGCCGTCAGTATGGCAAGCTCCATCTGTTCCTTCAACCTCAACGAGGTGGTGGAAACCACCATCGCCCTAATGCGCGACCCGCAGCATGACATAGCCTCCACGCTGCTTGCCCCCGATTTCCCCGGCGGCGGCTTTATCCTTGCCGACCGCTCCGACCTCGCCAATATCTATGCCACAGGTAAGGGCAGCGTAAGGGTCAGAGCAAAGTATTCCTATGATAAGTCCGCCAACTGCGTGGACATCACCGAGATACCCCCCTCCACCACGGTGGAGCAGATTATCGAGAAGGTCATAGACCTTGTCAAGCAGGGCAAGCTCAAGGAGATAAGCGATATACGCGACGAGACAGGTCAGATGGGTCTGCGCCTGAGCATAGACCTCAAGCGTGGTGTCGACCCCGAGAAGCTGATGGCAAAGCTGTTCCGCATGACCAGCCTTGAGGATAACTTCCCCTGCAACTTCAACGTGCTGATAGGCGGCCACCCGATGGTGCTGGGCGTAGGCGCGCTGCTTGAGGAATGGATAGCCTTCCGCAGCGAGTGCGTGCGCCGCCGTGTATTCTTCGAGCTGAAGAAGAGGGAAGAGCGGCTGCATCTGCTGCTGGGTCTTGAGAAGATTCTGCTGGATATAGATAAAGCCATCAGGATAATCCGAGAGACCGACGAGGAAAGCGAAGTCGTGCCCAACCTGATGATAGGCTTCGGCATTGATGAGATACAGGCGGAGTATGTGGCAGAAATCAAGCTGCGCCACCTCAACCGTGAGTATATCCTCAAGCGCACAGCGGACATAGAGCGTCTGCGTGAGGAGATTGCTGACCGCAAGGACATTCTGGAATCCAGACAGCGCATAAAGAAGATTATCGCCGAGGAAATGCGGCAGGTTGCCAAGAAGTACGGTCAGGATCGCCGCAGCGTCATCATCTACAACACTCCCGACGATGATGCCGTCACCGAGGAGGAGGTACCCGATTATCCGGTGTTCCTCTTCTTTACGCAGGAGGGCTACTTCAAGAAAATCACTCCCCAGTCCCTGAGAATGAGCGGTGAGCAGAAGCTGAAGGAGGGCGACGTAATCCTCCGCCAGATAGAATCCCACAACAACGTGGAGCTGCTCTTCTTCACCGACCGCTGTCAGGTGTACAAGAGCCGTGCCTCCGATTTCTCCGATACCAAGGCCAGCGTCATGGGCGACTTCATCGCCGCCAAGCTGGGCATGGACGAGGGCGAGTCGGTGGTCTATATGGCGGTGGTGGAGAAGTACGAGGGCTATATGCTCTTCGCCTTTGAAAACGGCAAGCTGGCAAAGGTGGAGCTGTCTGCATACGCCACCAAGACCAACCGCAAAAAGCTGGTGGGTGCATACAGCGACAAATCCCCCCTCTGCGGAATGCTGCTGCTGCCTGCCGACAGCGAGGTGCTGCTGACCTCCTCCTCCGGCAGAAGATTGCTTGTCCACACCGGCGCGGTCACCTCCAAAACCACCCGTGACACACAGGGCATACAGGTCATGACCCAGCGCAAGGGGCACAGGCTTATGGGCATGGAACTGTACGCAGAGGACAGCCTGCCCAACGCACACCGCTACCGCGCAAGAAGCCTCCCCGCAGCAGGCGCACTGCCCTCGGCAGAGGAAAAGGGCGCACAGACCTCTATTCTTGATGACGGTGAGTAATATAATCTGACGGTTATACTGATGGTGTCCGGCTTTGACGCATTTAGTCACATAACAAAAGAACTGACCTCGCTGAAAAGGGCGAAGTCAGTTCTTTTTCTTTGTATCATCGCACGAGGGGAAACACAATATCCCCCTCAGTTGCCAGCAAGAAAATTCTCGGAAACGCTCACCCACGCCACAGGGTGGTTATGCAGGGTGGTTCGTTTCTCGCAGACAGTTTTGTCGCCGCACTGCGGACAGCAAGGCTGGGCAGGTGCAGAGGAAAGACGTACAGCAGTAACAGCGCACAGGCGGCGCAGAAACTCGTCAACTGTGTCCGGAAGAATAGGCTTGCCAGACTCACTTTCAGGCATCAGCCTTTCCATCAGCTCAAGGTATCCGTGCCTGCCGTATACAGGCAGAAAATACCTGTTTCTGTCCTCACCGTCAAAGCAGGCAAGCTCGCCGCCCAAGGGTGCGTACTCGGTAAAGCGGTGTCCGCAGTCGGTGCAGCACCATGTCCTCTCTTCAATGCAGTAGTTGTCAGACGTGATTTCCCTTGTGTCCATGCAGTCAATCTCTCCCCCAAAGGCTATTTATATAAATTATACCATGAGCAGAGGATATTTCAACTGACAGCAGTTTCTTATCAAAGGGAAAAGCACCCGACGGAAACTATCCGTCGGGTGCTTCGCTGTACAAACAAAGTTTTACTGCTTTCGGCAAGGCTTAGTCTATCTCGTAGTAATTGGAAGCCTGCAGTATCTCGGCATCTATGACCAGCCAGTAATCCCTCAGCTCACCGATGGTTTCCGCACCGCCGAAATCGGAGATATAGATGGTGTTGAGATTCTGGTTGAAGAGGTCGTCCCTGTAAAGCTCAAGGCTGTAGTACTTGGGATAGCCGCTGAGGATAATGTCGGGGGCATCGCCCTCAGGGTCACGCAGATATGCGTTCAGGTTAAACTTGACATCGTAGGCATCTTCATTGTGTCCGTAGGAAATAACCTCCAGCCCCATCTTGCCCACAGGCTCGCTGTCACGGGTCTCGATGGTGCCAAGGTCAAGCTCGATGTGCCACATATTGTTGCCTGTCCAGCCCATTATCGGTTCGCTGAAGTAGAAATACTCATGGGTCTGGCAGGAATAGTAGGGGGAGAGCATACAGTTGACGCCTGATGCCTTCATGTAGTCGGCATATGCATAGCCATTGATCGGAACGTGGAACTCGGGGTTTGCGCCCTCAGCACCGCAGGTCTTTGCGTTGGGGTCGCCAATCTTTTCCTGAAGTATACCCATCATCTTGTCATTCCAGAAGGAATACTGGAATGTGGTGGGCTCCATGTATTCGTCCCAGAAGGCAAAGAAGCAGTATGCTATGTCGTTTTCCTCAAATATGTCAATGCAGCTGTGCATCCAGTCGCGGGTGGTTTCCTCGTATTCATAGGTTGCCCACCCTGCGCCTATCTCGCCGCAGAGTGCAGGTACGCCCTGCTCCCATGCGTATTTTGCGGAAGAAAGAAGGTTGCGCTCAACCTGCTTTCTCATAGAAGAGGTGAACTTTATGCCCTCACGCTCACCCTGACAGGTGAAATAGACCGGGTCGTAGTTGTGGAATTCCAGCATATAGTTGTCGTCCTCGATGACAGGGAAGCCTGCGTTGACCTTGTTGACCCAGCGTCCGTCACCGCAGGAGAAGCCCAGTGCCGCCTCCACAACGATAAGGTGGTTGGAGTCAACCTCGCGCACGCTGTCAACAATGTTCTGCAGAATTGCGCAGTAGCGGTCGTATGCCTCTTCTGTGGTGCTTTCCACCAGCACGACAGGCTCGTTTGCAAGACTGTAGCCCAGTACGGCAGGTTCGTTGTAATAACGCTCTGCAATGGCTCTCCAGAGAGATGCCAGCCGCTTCTGGTATTCGGTGCCGTCAGAGGCGTAGATGGGCATTGCTCTGCCGTTGGTGGGCCAGCCCTCCTGCGGAAGATGCATATTGAACAGCAGCTTGATGCCGTACTTTTTCGCAAGGGCGATATTCTTGTCCAACCACCGGAAGCCGCTTTCCTTGTATACATAGGGATTGTTGTCGTCCTCGAAAAGACCGTAGTTGATGAGGAAGCGCACTGTGTTTATTCCGCAGGCTTTCAGGTCAGAGTAACGCTCCTCTATGGGATCCCACGGCTTGACAGGGGGATTGAGCAGTGCATCGTTGCAGAAATTCATTCCGCGCAGCACATACTGCTCTCCGTTTTCGTCAACGAGGATAGTGCCCTCGGCATGAACGAAATCAGAGGGAGCAAGAATGACCTCCGGCTCAGCGGCGGTGTCGGTGGCGGATACGTCGGCAGATGAAGTTACAGGCTCGGTTTCTGTGTCGGCGCAGCCTGCCACACTGAGCAGAAGCAGTACCGACAGGATAAGGGCGAAAACACGAACAGACAGGGTGCGTTTCATAATATGACCTCCTTAAGCGCACAAATTGCAGCTGACTATATTATAGGTTGCATAAACCTGCATGTCAATTGGCAGGGGGATAGAGCAGTTGTCACAGGATGCATGAGAATAATTGAGTATTGTGCGGTTTTCTCCATAGGGCAATGTCATATCTAAAGAAAATATAATACGACCGCAGTGGAACTTTTGCAGTATCATGTGCTATAATCATTCCGACCAATCAAAACAATATCAAGGGGGAAAGAAAATGACAGCAATATCATACGGAACAATGGTCGCGGTTGTCAGTGCGATATGGTGCATAGTCAGAGCCGCTGTGTGGGCAAAGAATAAGAAAATCGACTGGAAGCGGGAGCTGCAGCTTCTGCTGGTGTATGTGTGCATAGTGGTCATCGTGCGATTTATCTTCTGCCCATTTGAGAAGGTGGACGGAAAGATTCAGCCGCTGCTCTTCGATATAAACCAGATGCTGCCCTTCAGAATAAACCTGCTGCCATTCACCTACCTGTTTGACTACGATGTAATGCGCGAGGCTATCGTGAATCTGATAGGCAATATCATGATGTTTGTCCCTGTGGGTATTGTCTACCCCATTGTGTACAGGAAACTGGACACCCATGCAAAGGTCATCGCCGCGGGCGTGGGGCTCTCCCTTGCGATAGAAATACTGCAGCTTCCCTTCTTCGACAGGGTAACTGATATTGATGACCTGATACTCAACTCAACAGGATACATTCTCGGCTACTTGATTTACCTCGGTGTAAAGCGCATAACAAAGAGGGAAACCGCCGACTGCGAAAACTGATTATTTATTGCTAAAGCACCTTGCTGCCCTGTCTGGCGGCGAGGTGCTTTTATTGTGCTGTAAACCCGCAGACACATTTCCCAAGGAAGCACAGAGCAAAAAATGAAAAAATCCGGCCTCCGAAGAGACCGGATTTTCTGTTTATTGATTAACCAAAGATGGAGAATGCAACGAAGAGGGAGGAAAGCAGGGAAGAAACAAGGGAAACAACGGTGATCTGGGTGTTGATGGAGGGACCTGCGGTATCCTTGTAAGGATCGCCTACGGTGTCACCGATAACAGCGGACTTGTGAGCCTCGCTGCCCTTGCCGCCCTCGTGACCGGACTCAACGTACTTCTTGGAGTTGTCCCACAGATTTTTTGCTCATTGGGGAATAGATAGCTGTCTCAACATTTATGGATAGAATGTGAACGGAATATTAAGCTTGTTGCACAAAAATTTGACCGCATATAATTGCAAAGAAAGGGCTGCGGAATGTGCTGCTCCAATCCTACGCAAAAACCTACCTCTCACTGCATTTTTATCCTGCGGCATTGATATATCTGATATATCATGGTATTCTTTTATTGTAATACATACGAAAAAGTACCGAGGTGCAAGTATGCTGGCGATTCAATTGGTGAAAATCGAGTGGCTTAAGGACAGCCGCACCCCTGACGGAGCCCGTCAGAGAGCGCTTTGTTTGCAGCCCGAGCAGATTGCTTCGGACGTTTCTCTTGTGTGTCCCGCTGCTTCCGAAGAGGCGGTGTTTCTGCAAAGGCTGTCAAAGCATCTGGGGGCTGAAAAAACCAGTGTGTACTACTCCATCGCACCTTTTCTGGGAGTTATGTTCGGCTGGCTTTTTCTGCATGGACGCACCGGCGCGCAGTTCTATGTGGGATTGGTCATTATGATTGCCGCCACCATACTTCTGATAAAGGACACAATTAATCTGCAGCATACCCACGAGCATGTCCATGTTCATACCCATGAGGTTTTAGAAGGGCATGAGCATAGTCATGCAGGGTAAGGGGAGAAAAAAGCATGGTTGAAATTACTACTCGTAATGAGAGGTAAACATGACAGTTTTTGAAATGGTCAAATACCACAATCAGATTTATCCTGTTAATATACCGCTTTGTGCAGAGGAATGTGCCGCCCATTTTGACATTACAACGGTTTCCTCGATGTTGACTCCTTCGCTGCATACAGAATATAGCTATGGGAAAAGGAGATTCAAATCGGACTTAATTCAGCGATTTCCAACAATCTTGGAAGCTCAAAAGAATGGAGTTCCTCAGCTTTGGAAAAGTGAGCAGTGGGCAAATGAGTTTTCACAGTTTATATTTGCATTGACTGATGATTGGGTGCCTCATGTTATTGAGGTACATCCACCTTTTACCGACTATGCTACTTTCGATTCCTTCTTATTAAGCTATACAGTATTTGAAGATGCCATACTGGATAGATTTCCTAAGGTAAGTATTCTTATCGAAAACCGTTGTGGTTCAGTTTACAAAGGCGGAAGGTTTTTGATTTCTAAATTGTCGGAAACGGAGCAGCTTTGTAATTTGATTGTACAGAATGGACTGCGATTGAAGATAGCCTATGATGTACCGCAAATTTATACTGCCCACAATGTAAAAAAGACTGATAAGTACATTGAATTGCTTGAAGCAACAACACCAATTAGAGAGCAGATTGGCGGTGTACATCTTTGGGGCAAAAGGAGATCTGAGAGCGGGCGGTTGGTTGCTCACTGCGGAGACCTGACTTCATATTTCAGCGGGGATACAGAACTGAAAATGCAATTCCTGCAAGCGTTCAAAGATTGCTTTGATGATGGTGTGACTAGGAAAATGGTGCTGGAAGTAAACAGTGGCAATGAGGATTTGTTATCAATCATAAATGACCTAGTAAATAGTGGAATAACCTTCGTATAATTGCCGTTGCAGAAATGCACTTGTTCAAGATGGATTAGATTGGTTACCCGCAAACCTCTCACTGCATTTTTATCCTGCGGCATTGATATATCTGATATATCATGGTATTCTTTTATTGTAATACATACGAAAAAGTACCGAGGTGCAAGTATGCTGGCGATTCAATTGGTGAAAATCGAG
>SVPT01000104.1 GCA_015065695.1 Oscillospiraceae bacterium
TGAAGACCTTGACGACTTCTACTCCTATTGCAGTCAGAGCGGAGTGGGAGAGATGGCAGGGTGGCCGGCCCATACGTCAAAGGAACAGTCGGCTGCGGTGCTGCAGCATTACCTCGGTAAACCCGATTACATTGCGATATACCACCGGCGGGAGGAAAAGGTGATAGGCAACATCGTACTGCGCCCCGATGAGGAGGGCGGCGAAAACAGCCGGTTCATCAGCTTTGTGCTCAACCGCGACTATCATCGCCGCGGATTTATGACCGAGGCGGTCGGTGCGACAGTCATGCAGCTTGCCATAGCTGGTATAACCCGCATACGCGCCCGTTGCTTTCAGCACAATATCGCTTCAAAGGGGCTGCTGGAAAAATGTAACTTCGCATACATCGGCGAGGGGCACATACATTCCCCGTGGCTGCAGCAGGACTTTGATACCTACGAGTTTGTCTTTGAGATTGAAGAATAACGCAAAAGCCACACTCGTTTAAGACAGAAAAACAAACCCATAAAAATCAAACAAAGGGAGATAATACACCATGGACGAAAGAATTCGCGCTGCGGTAGAGCAGTTTGAAAAGGTTATGACCGCACAGCTTGCCCGCGTTGACCGTATGAAGCAGGACGGCGATTTCATCGACTATTCCAAGCTGGACACCATCATCATCGGTGTCTGCGGCGGCGACGGCATCGGCCCGACCATCAGCCGTGAGGCTGCCCGCGTGGTGGAGTACCTGCTGGCTGAGGAAATCAAGAGCGGCAAGGTAGAGATTCGCTACATCGACGGTCTGACCATCGAAAACCGCGTTGCCTGCATGAAGGCCATTCCCGACGACGTACTGGAAGAGATAAAGCAGTGCCATGTACTGCTCAAGGGACCCACCACCACCCCCCGTGCCGGTGACCCCTGGCCCAACATCGAGAGTGCCAACGTTGCAATGCGCAAGGCTCTCGACCTCTTCGCCAACGTCCGCCCCGTCAAGGTTCCCTCTCAGGGCATCGACTGGACCTTCTTCCGCGAGAACACCGAGGGTGCATACACCCTTGGCTCTGACGGCGCAAACGTCACCGACGACCTTGCTGTGGACTTCACCGTAACCACCACACAGGGCACCGAGCGCATCGCCCGTCTGGCATATGAATACGCCCGCAAGAACGGCAAGGAGCGTGTTTCCATCATCACCAAGGCCAACGTGGTAAAGACCACCGACGGCAAGTTCCTGCGCCTGTGCCAGCAGATCGGTCAGGAATATCCCGAAATCACCACCGACGACTGGTACATCGACATCACCACCGCCAAGCTGGTGGACGAGAAGCGCCGCCGCGACTTCAAGGTATTCATCCTGCCCAACCTCTACGGTGACATTCTCACCGACGAGGCCGCTGAATTCCAGGGCGGTGTAGGTACCGCAGGCAGTGCCAACTACGGCAAGCGTTACTCCATGTTCGAGGCCATTCACGGCTCCGCCCCCCGCATGGTTTCCGAGGGCAGAGCCCAGTACGCAGACCCCTGCTCCATGCTGCGCGCCACCGTCATGCTGCTGTCCCACATCGGCTGTCAGGCTCAGGCAGACAAGCTGGAGCGTGCGCTGGACATCTGTATGTTCGAGGAGAAACGCCTGACCATCACCGGACGCGACACCGGCTGCACCTGTGAGCAGTTCGGCGACTATGTGATGGAAACCATCGAAGGACTGAAATAAGCTATGTCAAACTCTCGTTCCAATCCTGTTGAGGGCTCAGAGACCGCAAAGACGGCAAAGAAGAGAACCGTCTCTCTGTCGGTCGTACGCCGTATGCCGCGCTACTATCGCTACCTGAACAACCTGCTGGAGGGGGACATCACCCGCATTTCCTCCCGAGAGCTGGCACGGCGCACCGGTCTGACCGCTTCGCAGATAAGACAGGATCTGAACTGCTTCGGTGGCTTTGGTCAGCAGGGCTACGGCTATGACGTGGACAAGCTGTACCATGAGATAGGCAATATAATCGGAGTGGAAAAGAGCTACGATGCCATACTGATAGGCTGCGGCAATCTGGGACGTGCGGTTGCCATACATCTGCTGTCCCAGCCCTCGGCGGCATTCCGGCTGAGGGCGGCGTTTGACCGCAACCCCATGCTCATCGGCGCAAACATCTACGGACTGCAGGTGTTTGACCCGGAGGAGCTGGCGGAATACTGCGCCGAGTATGCACCAAAGGCGGCATTCCTCTGCCTTCCCACCGAGAATGCCAAGAGCGTTGTAGATGTGCTGTATGCAAGCGGAGTGCGCTACTACTGGAACTTCACTCACTACGACATTTCGCTGGAGCACCCCGACACAACGGTTGAGAACGTACACCTGACAGACAGCCTGCTGACCCTCTGCTACCACATCACCGTGGAGGAGAATCAGGGCAGCGACAATACATAATAATGCAACAAGGGGCGTGCCGTCTGTCGCTGCAGAAGGTATGCCCTCTTTTGCTTGAGTATGCCGTTTGCACAAGAAGCAAACAAGTAATTCACAAATAAGCCACACAATCGACACCCACAGGTGCTATGCTGTATCTGCGTATTCATCAGAAAAAGGACGCTGAGAAGAAAATGAAAATCATCGACTGCCATGCCCATATATTCCCCGCCAAGATAGCCGAGAAAGCCAGCCTTGGAATCGGAGATTTCTACGACACCAAGATGAGATACATCGGTGACCCGGAGCATCTGCTGGAAAGCGGCTCCAAGGCGGGCATTACCAGATATTGGGTACATTCGGTTGCCACCACCCCCGCACAGATTCGCCACATAAACAGCTACATTGCCGAGCAGTGCAGCATACACCCGGAGTTTGTGGGCTTTGGCTCGGTGCATCCCGATGCGGAGGATATGCAGGCAGAGATAGACAACATCATTGCGCTGGGGCTGCATGGCGTAAAGCTGCACCCCGATTTCCAGAAGTTCAATATTGACGACCCCTGCGCATATCCTATATACGAGTGCATCGCAGGGAAGCTGCCGCTGATTATCCACACCGGCGACGACCGATATGAGTATTCCCACCCCAAGCGCATGGCAAAGGTGCTTGACCTCTTCCCCAGGCTGGACTGCATCTGCGCCCACATGGGCGGCTACCGGGTATGGGAAGAGGCATATGAATGTCTCGGCAAGCGGAGATGCTGGGTGGACAGCAGCTCCACAACGGGTATGCTGAACGATGACGAGTATGTAAAATCCCTCGTTTCCCGCTGGGGCACCGAGCGCATACTCTTCGGCAGCGACTTCCCCATGTGGGATCACACCGAGGAGCTGGAGAGGGTCTCGCGGCTGGGCATAACCGGTGACGGTCTGGAGGCCGTTATGCATGGCAATGCCGAAAGCCTCGTATCCTGCTGACAGGGAAAAGGTTGAGGGGAACAGAAATTAACGAAAGACAATCGCTTGATAAAGGAAAAAACAATGCTGCAAGTATCAAACCTTACGAAAAAATACGGCAGCCTGTGTGCTGTCAACAACATAAGCTTCAAGGTGGGCGAGGGAGAGATTCTCGGTTTCCTCGGACCCAACGGTGCGGGCAAAACCACCACCATGAACATGATAACAGGCTACCTTGCCATGACCGAGGGCAGGGTGAGTGTTGCCGGCTATGATGTGCTGGAGCAGCCCATGGAGGCCAAGCGGCGCATCGGTTATCTGCCGGAGCAGCCCCCGTTGTATACCGACATGACGGTGGACGAGTATCTCTGCTTTGTCAGTGAGCTGAAGAAGTCCATTTTGCCCATGGATGAGCATATCACGGAGATATGCAAACTCACTCGGCTGGAGGAGGTGCGTGGGCGGCTCATCGCCAACCTCTCCAAGGGCTACCGCCAGCGTGTGGGCATCGCGCAGGCACTCATCGGCAACCCGCCGCTGCTAATTCTGGACGAGCCTACCATCGGTCTCGACCCCAACCAGATAGTGGAAACCCGTGCGCTGATACGCAAGCTGGGCGAGCAGCACACCGTGGTGCTGTCCACCCATATACTAAGCGAGGTGCAGGCGGTGTGTGACCGCGTTGTGGTGCTTAATAAGGGCGACATCGTCGCGGACAGCACCGTGGGCGAGCTGAGCGACACGCTGACAGGCGGCACAAGGCTTATCGTCACTGTAGAGCGGGGCGCGGCGGACAACGCAAAGCGCATCATCAATGCAGTGGGCGGTGTGCGCCGTGTTACCATAGCCGATGCAGACGAGCAGGCGGCAGAGCGTGAGCTTGCGGTGGAAACCGAGCGGGGCACCGACCTGCGCAGGGTGCTGTGGGAGCAGCTTGCAAAGGCCAATGTGCCTGTGCTGGGGCTGCGTGTGTCCGAGCTTTCTCTGGAAGACATATTCCTGACGCTGACCAGATAGGGAGGGAGAGTGCGATGAAAGCTATAATCAAACGAGAGCTGAGTGCCTACTTCCGCTCCCCCATAGGCTATGTATTCTGCGCGGTGTATCTCTTCTTTTCCGCGCTGTACTTCCGCGCTGTGCTGATTGATATGCGCTCTTCCCAGTTTCCGCAGATATACAGCGGTATGCTCAACATCAACCTGCTTATCCTGCCGGTGCTTACCATGCGCCTTTTCAGCGAGGAGCGCAGCATGAAAACCGACCAGATATTGATAACCGCGCCCGTCAGCATCATTCAGCTTGTAATGGGCAAGTTCCTTTCCGCAATGTGCATCTACGGCGGCTGCACCCTGTTTACGCTGGTGTATGCGCTGGTATTCAGCCTGTTTGCAAAGCCCGGCTGGGCACTGATAACCGGCAACATCGTGGGCGCATTGCTCTTCGGCGCGGCGTTTATCGCGCTGGGAATGTTCATCTCCAGCCTTACCGCAAGTCAGGTGGTGGCGGCCATCGGCACCTTCTTCCTCTCCACCATCTTTGTGCTGCTGGACGTACTGCCTGTGCTGATAAAGAACAAGACGGTGCTTGCAGTCATCGACTGGGTGTCCTTCGTGGGCAGATACACCCCCTTTACCGAGGGTCTGCTGGACTTTTCCAGCATAGTATTCTTCCTGTCGGTTACCGCAATGTTCATCTTCTTCACCGTACAGAGCATCGAAAGACGCCGCTGACCAATACAGAATAAAGAAAAAAGCCGCACAACCTGCCTTACGGCATGAGGTTGTGCGGCTCGTTTTTGTGTTGGAAAATATCAGTAGAGATGCCGTTACCAGCGGCGGGGGTAGTTATCGTAATCGTCCCCATGCGAGCGGCTGCCGAGGGGCTGCAGCGGGCGGGATTGGCTGCCGTACTGGGCATACTGCGGCTCACGGGGCTGCTGTCGGTCGTAGGTGTACTGCTCCTCCTCGTAGTATGGGTCGTAGTCGGAGTAGTATTGGGGCTGACGTGTCCTGCGGGGCGGCTCTCTGCCGGTAAGAGGTTGTGCAAGCGGTCGGGCGAGGCTTGCCTCCACCTGCGCTTCACCTCTGCGGTTTGCCCGCCTCATGCCCAGTATCAGTGCCCACAGACCGGCGATGACCAGCATGACAAGGTTTACTGTCATCAGGGCGGTGGTGGTGTCCTTTCCGAAAAGGCGCAGCACGATGAGGTCAAGGGTGCTTGCCTCGGCAACGTCCTCGCTTGCAACCAGCTTGAGCGTTGCGATGAGATTTTCGTTGCGGTACAGCTTCAGCTCGCCCAGTTCCATGCCGGAATAGACAGGCGCGGCAACCGAATCCATCTTCAGCAGCAGCTCGCTTTCAAGGTCGGTATAGTCCATGCCGTTGGGCAGCATGGCGTCTGCGCTGGAAACGGGGCGCAACCCCACCGATTCTATGCGTCCACCGCCGCGTACAGGCATCTGCCCGACGATGTCGCTGGTGGTTATGTAGGTTTGGCGGGAGAAGTTGTCAAAGCCCCACTGCAGCAGCCTGCGGCTTTCGTAGAAGCTGCGGCGGCGTGTTGTGCCGTCGGGGAGGGTCATGCCCTCTGCGCCCAGCACGATGCAGATGAGGGTGCGTCCGTCCTTCTTCGCGCAGGAGGCAAGGCAGCTTCCCGCGGCAGAGGCATAGCCGGTCTTGATGCCCACGCAGTATTCGTAGTAGTAGTCGGTGTCGTATTTGATGTCACTCTCGGAGATGTCGGAGGGCATACCCAGCAACCAGTTGGTGTTGCGCAGGGTGCGCTGACGTGTCAGGTTGGTCTTGGGAATGATGTACTCCTTGGTAGACACAATGCGTGCAAAATCGGGGTGCTTCATTGCCTCGGAGGCAATCAGGTACAGGCTGTAGGCGGTGGTGTAGTGGTTGTCGTTGGGGTAGCCGTGGGTGTTGACGAAGTTGGTGTCGGTGCAGCCAAGAGCCACAGCGCGGGAGTTCATCTGCTGCACAAAAGCGTCCACCGACCCGGCAACGTAGTCAGCGAGGATATTGCAGGCGGCGCAGTCCGATTCTATCATAACGCAGTGCAGAAGCTGCTCGACGGTCAGCTTCTCGTCCGCCTTTACGCGGGGGCTGACGTGGCTTGCGTCCCACATGACGCTGTCCACCAGCTTGCGCTGCAGCACAATGACGTCGTCAAAGCCTATCTTGCCCTGCTCCACCGCTTCAATGACCATCAGCGCGGTGAGCATCTTGGTGGTGCTGGCAGGATAGCTTACCTCATAGGCATTCTGTTCAAACAGAACCTCTCCGGTGTCGTCGTCCACCAGCAGCGCGCATTTCAGGTCAGCCTCGCCAAAGGGCTGGTATTCCTGTTCATATGCCAAAGCGCAAGGGGCAAAAATCGTCAGCAGCACAGCCAGCAGCAGTGCCAGTGCCGCGGATTTATACAGGGCGGGTCTGCCCATATGTACCATAAGCCTCACTCCCATAGCAAAGTGTTTTCGGTCGAACAGAATAATTATACCACATACTCTGCAAAATAGGAAACAAAAAGAGCGTCTTTGCGCTATTTTTCTCGCGGGACAGTCGCGCAGCGGCAAAAAAACGTCCCCGCGAAAGCCTCGCGGGGACGTTCCTTAGTCAAGCTGTAACTCAGCCCTCAAAAGCAAGCAATCAGACGAACAGATACTTGCAGATGAACAGAGCGGCGAGAATGATCTCGATGATGCTGATGTCCTTGAACTTGAGGGAAACAACCTTCAGCAGAACATGGGTGATGATACCAACGAAGATACCGTCAGCGATGCTGTATGCGAAGGGCATGAATGCGATGGTCATGAAAGCGGGAACAGCCTCGGTGATGTCGTCCCATTCCATATCTCTGATGGTGCTCATCATCAGAACGCCAACGAAGATCAGAGCAGCGTTGGTAGCTGCGGAGGGGATGTAACCGGTGAAGGGAGCGAGAACCAGAGCAGCCAGGAAGCAGAGAGCGGTAACAACAGAGGAGAGACCGGTCTTGCCACCGGCAGCGATACCAGAGCTGGACTCAACGAAGGTGGTAACGGTAGAGGTACCGAATACAGCACCGACGGAGGTTGCAATGGAGTCAGCCAGCATAGCCTGCTTCATGCGGGGCAGGTTGCCCTCGTCGTCCAGCATCTTTGCCTTGGTGGCAGTGCCGATGAGGGTGCCGATGGTGTCGAACATATCAACAAAGGAGAAGGAGAGAACGATTACAAATACTGCAATGAGGCTCTCCAGGAAGGACTTGCCGGCGAAGAGGCCTGCAAAGCCTTCGGTGAAGCAAGCGCCGAAGCAGGTCTTTGCCCAGGTGCCGAACTGGCTGCCGAT
>SVPT01000105.1 GCA_015065695.1 Oscillospiraceae bacterium
CAGCCACCTGCCCTTCGAGGAGAACATCGAGCAGACCCGCCGTGTTGTTGAGTATGCTCATAAGTACAATGTTACCGTTGAGGCTGAGCTGGGTCAGCTCGCCGGCATCGAGGACGACGTAAACGTCTCCGCTGAGAACGCCAGCTACACCGATCCCGCACAGGTTCAGCAGTTTGTTGAGCAGACCGGCTGTGACTCCCTTGCAATCGCCATCGGCACCAGCCACGGCGCATTCAAGTTCAAGCCCGGTCAGAAGCCCCAGCTCCGCTTCGACATTCTGGAAGAAGTCAGCAAGCGTCTGCCCGGCTTCCCCATCGTACTCCACGGTGCATCTTCCGTTCTGCCCGAGTACGTTCACATCATCAATCAGTTCGGCGGCAGCCTTGACGATGCTATCGGCATCCCCGAGGAAATGCTCCGTGAGGCAGCAAAGATGGCAGTCTGCAAGATCAACATCGACTCCGACCTCCGTCTGGGTCTGACCGCTGCTGTCCGTCAGTATCTTGGTGAGAACCCCACTCACTTCGATCCTCGCCAGTACCTCAAGCCCGCCCGTGCCGCTATCAAGGACGTTGTCACCCACAAGCTGACCACCGTTCTGGGCTGCGTAGGCAAGGCTTCCGAGTGCCTTTAATAGCAGGTAAGGTTAAGACAGCTTAACCACCGAGGCAGGCGCAGGTCTGCCGGATAAATAAGCGTTCCCGTTTTATCGCCAAAATATATAAAGCACCCAGACAGTTTTCCGAGAGGCTGTCTGGGTGCTTTGCGTTTGTTTTCTTTTCTTTTCCGTTCTCTTTTTTACAGAAAACATAAGCACCCGAGCGGCTCTGTGCGTGGCCGTTCGGGTGCTGTTTTCTTGTGTTTGGGGGTTATCGCTTCTCCGCAAGGGAGTAGATAAACTGCTCCGACTGGGAGTGGTAATCAAAATGCTCCTGGGCAAAGCGGCTTGCCTTGCGCTGCAGTGCGGCAATGTCGAGTGAGCCGTCAGCCAGACTGCCCACAACGGCGGCGATTTCCTCCTCGGTGTCGGCAAATATTGCGCCGTTGTCCTCGCCGAAGAGCCGCACATAGCTGTCGTGCCGCCTGCACATTACGCCCAGACCGGTGCACATGGCGGTGTGCAGCGAGGAGGACACAGTGCCGGGCTGCATATAGATGTCTGCTGCGCACATATACCGCCGCAGCTCTGCCGCTTCCATCCAGCGGAAACAGCGTATGCGGCTGTCCTCTGCGACGGCTTTGCCGACTGCTTCTTCCACAGCGGGGTCCATGCCGCCGCCGATTATGTACAGCCTCAGGCGTGGGTCACGATGCTGCTGCATGGCATTGAGCAGCGTTGTGGTGCGTTTCAGCGCACTCAGCTTTCCCGTATGGAGCATAACGATGGCATCGTCGTCCAGCCCAAGCTGCTGACGAAGTTGCCGCCGCACGCTCGTGCGCTTTTCGTCACTGATGATGGTGTCACCAAGGGGCATCAGCTTCATCTTGCTGTCGTCGTTGCGCAGCATCTTCAGCGCAAAATCATATTCCTCGTAGCCGACGCAGTACAGGCGGTCAATCTGCTTGTAGGCGAGGTTGTAGATGGCACGGTAGTAGCAGCGGTGCAGTACGTTGCGGGAAACGAAATCCTTGGCAGAGTTGGCAAAGCTGGCATGATTGTCCACGATAAGCACCGTATCGGGGTGCTTTTTCCTGTATCTCGCGGAGACCAGCAAAGCCTGCGTCTGCGGTCCGTGGTGGTAGATGACATCGGGCTGCAGCTCTTCCAGCAGCGTGGCGTAGCGGGGGTATATGCGCAGTTTGGAGCCGACAAAGGTTGGCAGCAGGCGGGGATATGCCAGCCGCTCCACCTTAATGCCGCTCTCCGTTTCAAAGCAGCCGACAGGGGCGGAGGTGTACTTTCCGTCCTCTATGGTAACAGGAGATGCCGCAATATATACCTCGCAGCCGTCAGCGCGGTTGGTTTCGGGCAGGCGGGTCTCCTGATAGCCTCCCTCGGGTATATATGGAAGTGCCAGACAGCAGTGCAGTATTCTCATAGCTTACAATATTTCCTTTGCGTAGTCTTACAATACTAATATCTTACAGCGTGTTTCAGATGCGATACAGCTTGGCAAAATGCTCGCAGCAGTGACTGATGGGGAAACGCTTTGCCTGCTGCAGACACGCTTCGCGGGTATACGAGAGGGTACAGATGGCATCAAGCAGTGCGTCCTCGTCACCGACAGGGATGGCAGTGCCGTATCCGGTGCCCTCGGCAAACAGCTCGCGGTTTCCTCCCGCGTCAAAGCTGACAGCGGGGGTGCCGCAGGCCATGGCTTCCCCATTGACTATGGAGAAGCTGGCGGCGGTGGTGGGAGTGACAAGAATATCGGCGGTGGTGTACATGGCAGCAAGCTCGGTGGGGTTGGTAATATACCGCAGACCTATCACATTCTGTGGGAGGGTGCGAAGCTGCCGTGGGGTAAGCCCCACCGCAGCCACCTGATAGTATTCGTCAAGCCTGTCAGCCAGACGAAGGAGGGTGTCAAGTCCGGAGTGTTCGTCCCAGCGGCGGGCAACAGCCAGTATCAGGCGATGCTCCTCCACGCTGAAACGCTTGCGGAAATCATTCTCGCAGGGGCGGAAGATGCGGGGATTGACCCCCTTGTAAACAACATCGCAGCGGCACTTCTCCATAAAGGAGTGCTTGACCATGTTTTTCAGCCAGAGAGATGTGGTGGTCAGCGTCACACGCCGAAGCTGTTCAAAGCGGCGGCGGGCATCTGCGCAGGCGCGGCTTTCCGCATGGGCGGCAGGGTCGTCTGTGTAGGCGCAGTCACCGGTAAAGGGCAGGCAGTCGTCAAGCGTCCACACAATGCGTCCTTTGAAGCTGCCGAGGCAGTCGAAAAGACGGTCAAGCTGGAAGAAGCCGCCGTATATGTCGTGGAGATGTATAACATCAGGCCGATGCTCCTGCAGCAGCTCAAGCAGGCGCGTTGTGGCAGAAGCGGCAAGAGCATTCTGCAGTGCGCCGCCCGCAAGGGGCATACGACCGGCTGCGGCCCATGTGCGTTCATTGAAGGAGGAGCCGAGGGCAGCAGCAGCGGGGTCAAGGGATAAAGCAGCCTCCTGAGCGGGAAGGGCGGCGATGACGGTGTCGCCGCCCCGCCGCGCATCGCTCAGCAGCGCTGCCGTTGTGCGGTCATAGTGCTGACCGATATGGAATATCTTCAAAAGCTCACCTCGCTGAACAGTGTTGTATGCCAATGGGGACAGAGGCAGCCGATAAGGGTATTATAGCACACTTCGCCCAGGGGCGCAACACAACCCGACAGCATCGGCAGGAAAGGTAAAAGACGCAACTGCGCATTTACCACTTGAACAGCAGAGGGATAAGCTGTATAATATAGCAGAAGGGTGCCGCCGCAGGGCGGTGCGGTGTTATTATATAATGTATATATTATTCATTATATAAACCCCGCTGCAAACGAGCGCCTGCGTAAGGTCCGCAAGAAGATAAACAAGCATACAGCACCGACACCGAAGTAAGGAGCTTCCACAGGTCGGTGAATCATTCAGAAAGGGTCGGGGAAGCCCGACAACAGGGTAAAAAATATGAGGAACAACAGCTCCGCGATGAAAGCCGTACTCTCCCTGCTCGCCTTGGCTTGTGTGGTGATAGTTGCTATTCTGACCGTCAACTCTATCAACGAGTACAAGGAAGCCAACCCCCAGCAGCCTGTGGTGGATTATAATGAATATGTGGACGAGACCCCCACCTCCGGCGGAGATATTATCATCGACGACAACAGCACTGTGGAGATGGATTCCATCAGCAGCGGCTCCGATATACCTGATGAGCCTGTTGAAGCAGAATGAGTTTCGGCTAGTGTTAACAAGAAACAAACGTGAACGGTGCGCGGCTTGTCCGACGCGCCGTTTTTCGCATAGGTATCAGCAAAATCGGCATTGTTGGAATCAGAAATCAGCCCAAAACATATGTTCCGAAGTTTTCAAAAGGCTAATTCTGCTATTTTGCACAGAAGAAATGGGGGTTATTTAACAAAGGTAAATATCTTTCGGGCGTTTTGGCTTACCTGTGGGGTTTTTGAGACCCCCCAAAGGGGGAGGTCGGAGAGGTTCCCCGAGCAATTTGTGCATTATATACATAAATGTGTGGCTCAAGTTATTTGACACGACCAACTGCGATGACTATAATAACTCGTGTGAATTAAGAGAGGGACCAAAGGATTGGTTCATTTACTAATGCACGCCGAACGTCAGCTCGTGATGAGAGCGCTATGGGTCAGCCGTGGTTGGGTTGCTTCTGCTCTTGTCCTCAGGTCAAGCAATGGGAATTGACCTGCACGCAGATCAAGTAATGGGAATTGATCTGCGGGGCCGTCGACGGCGGAGGCGGCCGCCGAGGTTGGGCGGTCAGGGTTATCCGGCAAAGCGGATCAGGCGCGCAGAGGGCGTGCGACCGCCGCGCCTTTCCATGCTGCCACAGGCGGCGGAAGGCGTGTTGTTCCGGAATTAATGCAGAAGGTTAGGAGAAGATATTTTGAGTAAAATAACGCATTATGCCTCTGAGCTGCAGCGTTTCTGCCGCAGCCGCTTTGGCGCAAGGCTGTTATTGGTGCTCAGCTGCGTGCTCTGCGTTTCTCTGTTCTCCCCGTGTATCGAGAAGGTTGATATTACGGCAGACGGAGACACACAGACCTGCATTACGCTGCGCACAAATCCGCAGGAGATAATGTCCAGACAGGGTCTGGTGCTGGATACCAAGGACAGCTACAGAGTTATCACCGAGGACGCAAACACCACCAGCATTGAAATCGTTCGGGCATTCGACGTTACCGTGTGGGAGGCAGGCGCGGCACATACCGTACAGCTTTCCGAAGGCACTGTTGCCGATGCAATTGCCCTTGCAGGCATTGCCGCCCCCGATGAAGACGACGCGGTAAGCTGCTCCCTCACCGAGCCGGTGTTCGCCGGCATGGAGATACGCATTGAGCGTATCCGCTACGAGCAGATCAGCCAGCGTCAGGTTATCGAATACAAGACCACCAAGCGCGAAACCGCTGACCTCTACAAGGGTCAGACAAGGGTGTCCGTCAAGGGCGTCAACGGTGAGCGCGTGGTTGTTACCCGCATCAAGTATGTTGACGGCGCAGAGGCTGCCCGCGAGGTCATCTCTGAGAACGTTGTCAGTGAGCCTGTCAACGAGGTTGTGGACGTAGGTACCGCTGCTGTGCCCACCACCAAGCCTACCACCGCAGCCACCGCAGCCGGCTCTGCCAGCGGTGTGCTCAGCACCAAGCAGGGCACCACCACCGTTACCCCCGGCAGCGGCAAGTTCACCGACCAGAACGGTCGTGAAGTGGCATACACCAAGGTGCTTACCGGTAAGGGCACTGCCTACACCGCAAAGCCCGGTGCGCTGACCGCCACAGGCAGACCCGTTGAGGTAGGTCTGGTTGCGGTTGACCCCAAGGTTATCCCCTACGGCACCAATCTCTACATCGTTTCCTCCGACGGTCGTCATGTATACGGCTATGCCCTTGCGGCCGACACCGGCGGCGCGCTCAAGCGCGGTGAGGCACTGGTAGACCTCTTCTACGAGACCGAGTCTCAGTGCATGGCATTCGGACGCCGCGATGTGGTGGTCTATGTGCTTGCATAAGCAATGTGCCTGAACAAACAGAATAGCTGATATGGCATCCCGTTTCGCAATGTGCGAGGCGGGATGCTTTTTTGCGTGTGAAATTCTGCTCCCGCAAGCCGTCTGCACAAGTACATTTGTTATAGTCGGCGGAGTAATATTCCCTCCGGATACTACAAATACTGCATGAGTATCGCCAATTTACACCGCCCAAGGGTGATACGAAACCTTCAGCGAGTGGGTTTTACTGTTCGGAAATGTCCGGATAGAAACAAATATCCAGTAAAAAAGTAATGCGATAACGCAAAATGCACCCCGGGGCAGCAAACCGCTCAGTGGTGGGGAATTTTCCGACTCCAAGGGCGCGCAGAAAAAGGAAAAGTGGAAATACAGGGTGTATAATCAATTTGTGTGGAAAAATAAACCGCACAGCAAAGCCAAATATCAGACTTTCCACATTTTCCACATAACTTTCCACATTTTTATGTTCACACATTGCTCACAAGCGGAAAATCGCCCTTCGGCACAGATAAAAGCGATACAGGGAAACTATCAACACCCCAAATTTTGCTATGTTAATAATTCGGTGGAAAGTGTGGAAAGATGACTTGCGCCATTTGTATATGCAATGCATATCCAGTGCCCAAAAAACGTGAGAGCTGTGCGGTTTTGGCGGTTTGCGACATATGTTCGTGAAGACATAAATAATTAACAGCCTGTATTTTTACAGCGGGGAGAGCTGTGGATTGCTGAATAATGCGGGTTAACTGACTTTCCACACTTTCAACATAGTTTTCCACATTTAGTTATGTCAACGACGGTAATGAATAAAACATTCCGTAGTGGGCATACTTCATGCATAGCGTGCCGGAAAGTTTTACCGGCAGAGCGCAGAGGGGAGGAGAGGCTCATGATACGGGGCGTCAACAGGTATACAGTGGAGGTCAGCAGAACAGGCAGCCCATACTTTGAGCGTGCCATTTGCTTTGTACGGCCGGAGTTTGCACAGTGTGGTCAGCTTGACCTTCACCGTGCGGCAAAGCAGTTGGTCTATGCTCTGGACGAGGAGCTGGAGGAACGCACGGAGGGAGAGTGTGAGCAAGTCGGTCAGGGCAGAGTGCTTTTCGGTGCCATGCCGCGCTGGGCTGTGATGGCGGTTTCCGGCATCGCGGGCGCGCTGCTTTCCTTTGCAGCAAGCTGGCTGATGATGCATTAAGTGCCGTTGTGCAGAAGGAATAAACCACAGCACAGCCACATATATCTGTGCCAGAAGGATTTCCGGGAGGGTGCGATATATGGATTACAGCGTAACAGGCAGCAGTGGGCTGCAGTACAGACAAAGCAATCGCTGCGGGCTGAGTGTGCCTGTGCGTCAGCTTATTACGGCAGTGGTTGGCGCGATTGTGTGCTTCGGGCTGGCAGTGCTGCTGCACTATGCCTATGACTGGTCGGGGGAGCGGCTTCCTGTTGCAGTGTTTGCCTCGGTCAACGAAAGCGTCTGGGAGCATATCAAGATACTGCTGTGGCCCTTTCTGCTGTGGAGCATAGCGGAATACTACATTCTGCGACCCGACCCCCGCAGGCTGCTGGTGGGAAAGACCGTCGGTGCGCTGGCTGTGGCGGTGATGACCATATGCTTCTTCTTCGTCTACAGCGGTATTCTGGGGCGCACAGTGGTGTGGGTGGATATATCCTCTGCCTTTCTGTGGCTGCTGCTTGGGGAGCTTGTCAGCCTGCGTGTGCTTAATCTGCCGCATAATATCGAGGCATTGTACGGCGTAGCGGCAGCAGTGATGACGCTGATTGTGGTGATGCTCCTGTGCTTTACCGCCAGTCCGCCCCGCATAGGGCTGTTTGCCGACCCGGAAACCGGTCTGTACGGATTGGAAACCACGCCGTAAAAAAAGCAAGTGACCTGCGGCATTGCCGCAGGTCAC
>SVPT01000005.1 GCA_015065695.1 Oscillospiraceae bacterium
CAGCAGCACATGGTTCAGCACCGAGCCCAGAGCATAGCGTGTGCCCTCGTGGGTGGCGGAGTATTCCACAGCCTCGGAAATGGCACAGCCCAGACTTCCGCCGGTGTCGGGGTGGTCGGCAAGTATCTTTCTGCCGGCATCTGTGGTATTACTGGGGGAGGGAATGACGTTTGCGCCGAAGGTTTCTATGATAGCCTTGCGGTAAGGCTTCTGCTTTGCGGAGCATTTGACCATGAACACCGTCAGCGGCAGACCATAGTATGCGCAGGCTTCCGACAGCGCAGTGCCCCACTGACCCGCTCCCGTTTCGGTGGCGAGACCGCTCAGACCCTCCTGCTTGGCGTAGTATGCCTGTGCAACAGCGGAATTGAGCTTGTGGCTGCCGGAGGTGTTGTTGCCCTCGAATTTATAGTATATGTGTGCGGGTGTGCCCAGCGCACGCTCCAGATTGTATGCGCGGCACAGGGGCGACGGGCGGTATACCTTGTAGAATTCCCGCACCTCTTCGGGAATGGGAATGTATGCGGTGGTGCAGTCCAGCTCCTGACGCGCGGATTCATAGGTGAATATCCGGGCGAGCTGCTCAACGGTCACAGGCTTGCCGGTTGCGGGGTCAAGCAGCGGGTCGGGCTGCTCGGGCATATCAGCACGCACATTGTACCATGCTCTGGGAATTTCGTCCTCGGTGAGATATGTTCTGTAAGGGATAGTGTTTGCAGACATCGTCGTGTCCTCCAAAAATATTATTAATGGAGTTTTACCTTTGCGGGAGAAAAAGCTGTACACAAAACAAAAAATCCTGTCCTGACCGATCATAAAAGATCAGTCGGGACAGGATAATATCCTGCGGTGCCACCCGATTTGGCGCAACAGCGCCCGCTCAGTCACGCTCCATCAAGCGCGTCCCCATGATAACGGCAGGGAAACCCGTCGGATACTAATAGGTCGTGAACGCCGCAAAAGCCGTTTGCAGACCTTTCGCTCCGCCCTCGCAAGTCCATTCGCACAGCGCCCCACCACCGCAATCACACCGCCTGCGGCTCTCTTTGGGAGGGGAATTCCGTGTTACTACTCTTGCTCATCGGTTTGTTCGGAATTTATAATTCATTATATTCATGCGGCGGCATTTGTCAAGCAGAAATTTTCAGAAAGCTGCAGATTATTTAAACTGCTGACGAAGCTGCTGTACCTTCTGCTGCTCCACCTGCGGGACGCTGTACCAGCCCTTTTCCGCCATGTGGGCATAAATCTGGCTCTGCAGCGAGAGGCTGTCGTTAAGGGTCTTGCTGAAAGCGATATGCACGTCAGGCGTGGGCGATTCGATGCTGCCGTGCATCATCAGGTCACAGGCGTTCTTGGTAACGGTGAGCAGGTTGTCCATCATAGTTCTGTCGTCCATTGTGCTTGTCCTCCTTTACATATTGAGCAGGCTGTAAAGGCGGTCAAAGCTCTGCTGATGCTTGCTCGCCATCTCCTGCACAAAGCTCTTCAGCTTGGGGTCCTGAATCTGCTGGGCATACATACTGCAGAACTGCTTCATCTGCTGCTCGTGTCCCAGTGCATCCTCGATATAGCATAGCTCCTTGGGTGTCATAGAGGTCACTCCCGTTTGTTTATTTTCGTCCCGCCTCATCGCGGTACAGGAAAATTATGTGCTTTATTTTGGAGATTATTCATTCCCGCCCGGCAAAAACCTTTACCTCGACACAGTGGCATGGTATAATAGGCATTTGGATTAACCGCGAATGTAAAAGGCATAGCCGGAGATATTTATACTATTATCTGATAACTGAAAGGGAGACCGTTGGCCCTATGAAGCATCTGCTGAAATACCTGAAGCAATACAAAAAGGAAACAATACTTGCGCCGCTGTTCAAGCTGCTTGAGGCTTGCTTTGAGCTGTTTGTGCCGCTGGTAATAGCCATGATGGTGGACAAAGCCATCGGCGGCGGCGACCGCGGACTGGCGGTGCGGCTGTGTCTGCTGCTTGGTCTGCTTGCGGCGGTGGGACTGGTCAGCGCGGTTACGGCACAGTTTTTTGCGGCAAAGGCGGCAGTGGGCTTTGCCGCACGCATAAAGCACGCTCTCTTCGGTCGGCTGCAGTCAATGTCCTTCTCGGAGATTGATGCTATGGGCACACCCGCCATGATAACCCGCATGACCAGTGACGTAAATCAGGTGCAGACGGGAGTGAATCTGGCGCTGCGCCTGCTGCTGCGCTCGCCTTTCATCGTCTTTGGCGCGGCGATAATGGCATTCACCATAGATACACGCACCGCGCTGTATTTTGTGCTGCTCGTGCCGCTGCTGGCGGCGGTGGTTTTCGCCGTCATGCTGTATGCCATTCCCCTCTATGCCAAGGTGCAGAAGGGCGTGGACAGGCTGCTGAGCATCGTCCGCGAAAACCTCACAGGAGCAAGGGTCATACGCGCCTTTGTCAGTGAGGATACCGAGAGAGAGAAGTTCAGGGAGGGCAGCGACACCCTTGTTGACAGTCAGCTTCTTGTGGGACGTATATCTTCCCTGATGAACCCCGCAACCTATGTGCTGGTCAACGGTTTTGTGCTGCTGCTTGTCAGGCAGGGCGCACTGCGTGTCGATTCCGGCGCGATGACACAGGGCGAGGTCATCGCCATGTACAACTATATGGCGCAGATATTGGTCGAGCTGATAAAGCTGGCAAACCTTATCATCACCATCACCCGCTCGGCGGCGTGTGCAGGACGCATCGCCACTGTGCTGGAACAGCCTGCGGAGCGTGCCTGTGGCGAAGATACTGCCGCGCTGCAGCCCATTGACACCAATGCCTCCTGTGCTGTGGAGTTCAGGTCGGTCAGCCTGCGCTACCGCGGCGGCGGTGAGGAAGCCCTCGGTAATATCTCCCTCTCGGTAAAGAAGGGCGAAACCGTGGGCATCATCGGCGGCACAGGCTCGGGAAAAACCTCCCTTGCAAACCTGATACCCGCCTTCTACGAGGCAGCAGAGGGCGAGGTGCGGGTATTCGGCGCAGACGTTGCCCGTACAGACATAAGCGCGCTTCGCCGTAATATCGGCATTGTGCCGCAGAAGGCACTGCTCTTTGCCGGCACCATACGCGACAACCTGCTCTGGGGGCGCGAGGACGCCACCGAGGAAGAGCTTATGGAGGCAGTGGAGCTGGCTCAGGCTGCCGACATAATCAGAAAAAAGGAGAAAGGGCTGGATTCCCCCGTGGAGCAGGGCGGTAGCAACTTTTCGGGCGGTCAGCGTCAGCGCCTTACCATAGCGCGTGCGCTGGTGCGCAAGCCCGCCATTCTCATTCTGGACGACAGTGCCTCCGCGCTGGACTTTGCCACCGATGCCGCACTGCGCCGCTCGCTGCGCAGTCTGGATTATCAGCCGACGGTGTTCATCGTCTCTCAGCGTGCTTCGTCGGTCATGCACGCCGACACTATAGTGGTGCTGGACAACGGCTGCATGGTGGGATGCGATACCCACGAGCGGCTGCTGGAAACCTGTCCTGTGTATAAGGAAATCTACCTTTCTCAGAATAGAGAGGAGGCGAGCGCATGAGCCATAAAGAGAAAAGCGTAAAGGTAAACACCGGCGCAACCCTCAGACGGGTACTGCGCTGCCTTAAACCCCATATGGCAGGCGTTGTGGCAAGCATAGTACTTTCTGCTGCCATTGTCGCCGCGTCACTGTATGTCCCTGTGCTTATCGGTCAGGCTATTGACCTTATCATTGCCCCCGGCAGGGTGGATTTTGCGGGAGTAGGCAAGCTGCTGCTGCGTGGCGCGGTCATCATTGCGGGCGCGGCGCTGATACAGTGGCTGTCAGGTGTGCTGAACAACCGCATTGCCTGTCTTGTCGTGCGTGACCTGCGCACCGCCGCCTTCGAGCGGCTGCAGATACTCCCCCTGTCCTACATCGACAGCCACCGCCACGGCGACACCATCAGCCGCGTCATCACCGATGCCGAGCAGTTTTCCGACGGACTGCTACTGGGCTTCACCCAGCTTTTCACCGGCGTTGTCACCATTCTCGGCACACTGGTCTTTATGATAACCATCAGCCCCGTCATTGCGGGTGCGGTGGTGGTGCTCACCCCGCTGTCCTTCGTCGTGGCAAGATATATTGCCACCCATATCCACGACAAGTTTCAGGTGCAGTCCGAAACCCGCGCCGAGCAGACCGCCTTTGTCGATGAGATGCTGGGCGGACTGAAAACGGTCAAGGCATTCTCCAGAGAAGATGCCAACATGGAGAGGTTTGACGAAATCAACGAGCGGCTGGAAAAATGCTCCCTCTCCGCTATATTCTATTCCTCGCTGACCAACCCCTGCACTCGCTTTGTCAACGCACTGGTGTATGCGGTGGTTGCCTTGCTGGGCGCATTCATGTGCATAGGCACAGCCCCTGCCCTCACTGTGGGTATGCTTTCCACCCTGCTTGCCTATGCCAACCAGTACACCAAGCCCTTCAACGAAATTTCAGGCGTTATCACCGAGCTGCAGAATGCCATGGTGTGCGCCGCCCGCGTGTTTGAGCTGATAGACGAAACACCCCAGCCCGCCGAGCCTCAGGATGCGGTGGTGCTGGACGATGCATCGGGCAGCGTCACCGTCAGCGATGTCAGCTTTTCCTATGTGCCCACCCATCGGCTCATCGAACATTTCAGCATGGAGGCAAAGCCCGGTCAGCGCATCGCCATCGTAGGGCCTACAGGCTGCGGAAAGACCACCCTCATCAACCTGCTCATGCGCTTCTATGATGTAACAGGCGGGCATATCGCCGTTGACGGCAACGATATACGCAATGTCACCAGAGACAGCCTGCGCTCCTCCTACGGCATGGTGCTGCAGGATACATGGCTGGCAAGCGGCACTATCCGTGATAACATCGCAATGGGTCGCCCCGAAGCCACAGAGGAAGAGATAATCGCCGCCGCGAAATCTGCCTATGCCCACCGCTTCATCATGCAGCTTCCCGAGGGCTACGACACCGTGCTTGAGGGCACAGCAGACATTCTCTCGCAGGGACAGAAGCAGCTACTGTGCATAGCGCGCATCATGCTGTGCCACCCGCCCATGCTCATTCTGGACGAGGCAACCTCTTCCATCGACACCCGCACCGAGCAGCGTATACAGGCTGCCTTTGACGAGATGATGAAGGGGCGCACCAGCTTCGTGGTCGCGCACCGCCTGTCCACCATACGCAGTGCCGACGTTATCCTCGCCATGAAGGACGGTGCTGTGGTGGAGCAGGGCACCCACAGCGAGCTGCTTGCCCGGGGTGGCTTCTACGCCACGCTGTACAACAGCCAGTTTGAAAGCTGAAATTTCAACAACCATTCCCGATGATAAACAAGCCGCAGAGGTTGCCATTACGCACCTCTGCGGCTTGTTTTTTCTGTGGATAGAAATATTTTCTCGCACACTGACGCAAAACACTTGACAAATGAAAACGGCAGGCTATAATATTGAATATAAGTTCAATGAATGGAAATTCAATTAACAAAAAATTCAACGGCATGCGGGGTGACAAAAAAATGACCAGAGAAGAGCAGAAGCAGCAGCGGCGTATGCTGATACTGATGAAGGCGCTGGAGCTGTTTGTCAAGAAAGGATATACAGAAACAAAAATAAGCGATATTGCCGCTGCGGCAGATATGAGCGTGGGGCTGATGTTCCATTATTTTGAGTCAAAGGAACAGCTTTACGAGGAGCTTGTGCGCATGGGCGCAGAGGGTACAAATTTTCCAATGACAATGAATTATGACAACCCGCTGCAATTCTTTGAGGGATTTCTGTACAGTCTGTTTGACTATGCCCGTCAGCAGCCGTGGGTGTTCTATATGTTTGTCCTCATGGCACAGGCACGCCGCAGCGACAGTACCCCGCCCCGGGTAAAGCAACTGGCGATGAGCGTCAATCAGGTGGCGCTGTCAGCCCGAATTATAGCAATGGGGCAGAAAACAGGGCATATTCGTTCGGGCGATCCGGAAGCGCTTTCGCTCGCCTTCTGGAGCAGCGTGCAGGGCGTGATGGAGCAGATAGCTGCCCAGCCGGAGCTGCTTGCAGATGGGGGAGAGAAGCTGCCGGACCCCGCATGGCTGGTAGACATAATCAGAAACAAGGGAGAAGAGTAAAAATGAAAAACAAAGGAAAGAAAAAGGTTATCATCATCGGCGGCGGCATCGCGGGACTGTCCGCGGGAATATATGCTCAGCAGTTTGGTTACGATACGGAAATATATGAGAAAAATGCCGTGATGGGCGGCGAGTGTACCGGCTGGGAAAGACAGGGCTGGCACATCGACAACTGTATCCACTGGCTCACAGGTTGCCTTGAGGGCGAAGAGCTGAACGAAATCTGGCACAATGTTGGCGCACTGGACGACAGCACAGAGCTGTACAGAGAGCCGTATATGTATGCCATGGAAACCGAAAACGGCACCCTGCACCTGTGGTGCGACATCGAGCGCACCCGCAGAGAGCTGCTTGACCATGCACCGGAGGACGAGGAGCAAATAAATCTCTTCCTCGACAGCGTGAAAAAGGCGGAGTGCGTCAAGGTGCCCTGTGCCAAGTCCATGGCAGATATGGGCATGATGGACTATATCCGCATGGGCATGACCATGGCAGAGATGCCCGCTGTGCTTAAAGAGTACGGCGGACAGACCATCGCGCAGATGGCTGACCGCTTCCACAATCCCGATGTGCGTCGTCTGATAGGCGGCTATCTGGACGGCAATTACAAGGCAATACCCCTCATTTCCTCCTACGCTTTCTACACCAGCGGCACCGCCGCCATACCAATGGGAGGCTCGGTTGCAATGGCACAGCGCATCACCCGCCGTTACGAGCAGCTTGGCGGTGTGGTGCATACCAACGCACCTGTGGAGAGGGTCAATATCGTCCGGGGAAAGGCGCAGTCGGTCACGCTCAAGGACGGCACTGTCGTGCCCTGTGATGCGGTGATATGCGCCTGCGACACTGCCATAACATTCGGTCGGCTGCTGGAAAGAAAGTACATGGACAAAAAGCTGCGCACTATGTACGAGAAAGAAGACAGCTACATCACCACCTCCAACTTCAGCGTGGTATTCGGCATTATCGGCAATGAGCCCATAAGCTGCCCCTCAGGCACAACAGTATTCCCCTGCGAAGGCTATACCGTAGGCAAAAAGCCCCTTGATATGCTGGGTGTGCGCATCTATGACTACGACCCGCTGCTTTTCCCCGCCGACCGCCGTGTTATCATGTGCAACATAACCCAGAGCAGTGCCGACTACGAATACTGGAAAGCACTGTACGTCGACCGTGAGAGATACAAGGCAGAGAAGGCTCGTATCGCCGGGGAAATCGAGCAGCGCATCAAGGCGAAGTACCCCGACCTTGCAGACCGTCTGGTGCTGCTGGATACCTTCACTCCCGTTACCTTTGAGCGGTGGTGTGGTGCCTACCATGGTGCCTACATGAGCTTCTTCGAGCAGCCCGGTGCAAAAAGCCTGACCGCAGGCAACGCCGACAGAGGGCTTAACAATGTGTTTATCGCAAGCCAGTGGCTTACCACCAACGGCGGTCTGCCGATAGCGGTAACGCAGGGCAAGTTTGCCGCCATGAAGCTGGCACAGAAAGTGAAATAAATCATACAGACCAACCGCAGCCTGCGCAGAAAAACCGCGCAGGCTGCATTTATTTGCCGCAAAATGCGGTGCAGGTACCTGCATCAATGCCTGCAAATGGGCAAAATCTGCCCAATCTTTGCCATAAACCACGCAGACACGCAGGAAATTATTAAATTATCGTAAATTCATCGGACATTCTATACTTATTTATGGGCGAGTGTGCTATTATATAGTTCGGCTCATTATCGGAATCAATAAAGCTAGGAATGGATGCTAATGAATAATCCCGGAACTACCGCAAAAAAACTGCTGGTGCGTGCCGCCGCAGAGTCTCAGGTGGGCAACGCCCGCGGACATAACGAAGACAACGTATATTTTAACGGCGACTTCATCACCCCTACCACCATCCGTCAGGATTTCGCCATCAAGACAGGTGAATACTCCGACGTAAACTGCTTTGCAGTGCTGGACGGTATGGGACGCAACAACACAGGCTCTTTCGCCTCGCTGCTTGCCGCCAGCCGACTGGACGAGGTGGCAGACCGGGTCGCCTTTGATACCACAGTGGACACCGACAGCGTAGTGCTGGACTATATCCGCCGCACCAACGCAGAGGTGCGTGAGCAGATTCGTGAAACAGGCGGTGTGCGCACTGCCACAACGCTTGCGCTGCTCATTATAGAAAACGACACCGCCCACGCCTACAACGCGGGCGACAGCCGTATATATCTCTTCCGCGACAAGCAGCTTATCAAGCTTTCCCGCGACCACGTTGCGGTGCGCGGACAGCGTTCGGTAGCCCTTACCGAGGAGGGTGTGCGCAACGGCGGTCTTACCAAGTACCTTGGTATGTCGGAGGCTGACGGCGCACTGGAGCCCTACCGCGCCAAGCCCTTCAAGATCAGGAAGGGCGATAAATTTGTCATCTGCAGTGACGGTATCACCGACTGTATCGACGAGGAAGAGATTGCCGATTGCCTCTCCCGCCGCAGAGACCCCTTCGGTCACACCAACGAGCTGATGGGTGCGGCACTTGTTTCCGACAACAACGACAACGTCAGCGTCATAGTCGTTGAGATAGTGGAGCCGGGCTTCCACATTACACAGAACATGATATATGCCGCGCTGGGTAGTGCCATAATGCTTGCCGGTCTGCTGATCGGCGGCACGATGGGATACATCTTCGGCGCAGGCAGCGTAGACCGCCAGACGGGCTTTGTGGAGTATCACTCGGAGGTTCAGAACATCACCTCGCCGCCTACAGGACAGCTTGGTCTTACGTCGGGCAGCGACATCTCCGGCAGTGACGTATCGGGCAGTGACGCAGGCGGCTCAACCGCCGTGCTGACCTCCCGCACCGAACACCCCACCACCACCTACCCCACCACCACCACCGCGCCCTATCCCGTGGAGTCCTTCACCATCTATCCCCGTGACTTCACGATGAAGATAGGCAAGACCCAGAACATCGCCGTAACCATCTACCCCGAGGAGCTGGAGATTCCGCCCGAGGCCATTCACTGGAAGTCCAGCAACGAGGCGGTAGCCACCGTCGATAAATACGGCACAGTCACCGCCATCTCCCGCGGCAAGGCGATAATTTCTGCAACGGTACTGGGTGCTACAGAGGACGATAATCAGGTGGAGGAAGCCACCGTATATGTGGTCAAAAAGTAATTGATCAGCAGATAAATATTGAGTAAGTGAAAGCAAGCAAGAAGGAGGCTTCGGCGGTCCGGTACCGCCGATAAACCTTGGATTATGGCTATATTCAAGAGAAACAGGAACAATCCGAAAAAGCAGCCAAAGCCGGAGAAAACCGAGCCGCTGATGCAGCAGACGCCGACCGCTGAAGAGCAGTCGGCAGCAGCACCTGCGCCTGCGGCTGCGGAGGAGTTTACCCCCGTGCTGTCCTTCGGCGTGGAGAAGAGGAAGGAGCAGCCCGCTGTCACCCCCTCTGCGCTGCAGAAGAGCGGTGAGGACGAGGTCAACAACGAGATGGACTCCATAGCCGGAATCTTTGATTCCAGCGCGGCAGGTGCGTCCTCTGCGGCAGCCAGCAAGGCGGCAGAGGAAAACATCAACGCGGCGCAGGAGCGCTGGCGCAGCCGCCGCCAGAAGGCTGTGGAGAGTGCCAAACGTGCCGCCGAGCAGAAGGCAGATGCCGCCCGCGACGCCGCTGAGATTGCCCGCGATGCCGCGGATATAGCAGGTGAGGCACCCATCATCGCCCCCATGCAGTCGGTGCCGGAGGAAAAGCGTGTAAAACGCTACGCCGAGCGTCCCGAGCCGCCGGAGAATCCCGTGTCTCTCGCCTTTGCCGACCTGAGCGCAAGGGAGGACCTTGAGCCATGGGACATCGAATATGCCACGGAGATATACGGCATAAAGTACCCCGCACACTTTGACACTGCCTCCACCAACTACAACGGCAGAGCCATTGACTATTCTAACTTCAGCCTGTGCGAGGGTCTGCGCTGGGCGCATATCGCCGGCGCATCGGATATTTCCGGTGTGGTTTTCCCCTCCTCCTTTGACATTGACAAGGCGGAATTTTTCGGGCGCAGCATACGCGCCTGCGACTTCTCTGCGGTGTATGCCCTCAAGTGGAAGCATATAGAAACCGCCGATGACATCGTCGCCGTAAAGTACCCCGCCACCTTTGACATACAGAATGCCGTATTCACTGCCCGCAACATCAGCGGCAGCGACTTCTCCCTTGTGCAGGGTATGCGTTGGGAGTACATAGCGGGCGCAACCGACCTGAGCGGCATCAAGTACCCCGCCACCTTCGATATAGAGAATGCCGACTTCTCCGGCCGTGATATTTCCGGCAGTGACTTCTCCCTCGTGCAGGAGCTGCGCTGGGAGCATATCAAGAATGCCGCCGCCATAAGCCATATCATCTACCCCCGTGACTTCGACCTGGAGAATGCTGATTTCCGTGGCATGGACATCTCCGCCAGTGACTTTACCCGTGCCGAGAGCTTCTCATATAAATGTATAGCAGGAGCAGCCGACATTCGCAGCATCAAATATCCCGCCTGCTACGACAGCTCCACCGCCCGCTATGACGGGCTGAACATCAGCGGAAGCAACTTCTCCCGTGTTGCCTCTCTGCGCTGGGCGCATATCAAGAACGCCTCCAATATCACCCGTCTGGTCTATCCGCCTCAGTTTGATATTGACGAGGCAGATTTTACCGACCGCGACATAGACTATTCCGATTTCTCCCTGCTGCCCGGCTTCAACTGGCTCAGTGTGCGCCTTGCCGACAGCAGAGAGGGACTTATTTACCCTGCCGGCTTCGTCGTGCCCAAGAACTCCGTTGATGAGGTGCAGGGCTCAATGCTCATCTTCCTGCTCAAGCTGTACCACCGTGAGTTCAAGGGCGGTGTTGACGCGGAACGCTTCGCGCAGGACATCGCCGCCCTCTATCCCGGTATTGACGAGACCAAGGCAGCCGAGCTTATCGACAACGCCAGTGCCCGCTGGGACCGTCCCGACGGCAGACGACTGGTTGAACTGACCGCCCGCGAGGCGCATATCGGAGACAAGCTCTTCCTTGTCAAGCTGGGCTTCAAGCTGCTCTATCCCCGCCATGGTATGGATACCACAGTCAAGCTGCTTCGTGAGCAGTTTGGCGGTCTGTTCAAAAAGCACGAGCGTGACCGCTTTGACAAGCGCATCAACGAGCTGCGCATGGGTCACTACCTCTCCGCCGCCGAGCTGCAGGAGATTGGCTATATGCCGGAGATTCCGCAGAAGACCGAGCGCAGTGTGGAGATAGAAGCCAAGGCAGCGCAGGAGGCTGCAAAGCCCGCGGAAGAGCCCGTTGCCGCAGTGCAACCGGAGCAGACTGCGGAGGCTGAAGAAATCTCCGAAATCACTGAACCCGAGGAAACAATAGAAACCATAGAGATCCCCGAGGGTGCATCGGTGCATACCTTCGGTTACGTCGCACCCGGTACTGCCGATGTGGACGCAACACCCTTCAACATTCCCCAGTACCCCGAGCTGGTGGAGATAGAAGAGGACGAGGACGCCGCTCTGCAGCCCGTTGCCACCAGCGAGAGCCTTCAGCGCCGTATCGCCGTGGAATCGGGCGGCGGCGCGAAGATTGCGCCGGAGCAGCCCGCCGACCTCTTCTCCGCAAAGCCTGTTGACCTGAGCAAGCTGCGCTCCGAGCGTGCCGCCAGGAAGAAGGCACAGAGCGAGAGAGCCTCCGGCTCACGCCGCGAGAAGCTGAGCGACGAGGAAAAGGGCATACGCACAGGCGTTATGGGTATGCTGCTGTATATCCATAAGAACTCCTCCGATGAGGAGATGTCCACTGCGGATATGTATGCCGAGTTTATGAAGCTGTACCCCGGTGCCGCACCCAAGGAAGCGGCCGCCATGGCACAGTTTGCCTCCAATACCCTCAACGGCACCGACGCGGACACCCGCGCCAAGCTGTTCATGTTTGCCACCCGCGCCCCCGCCGCCATAAAGCGCAAGCTGCTGGACTATGCCTACGACCAGTATGTCTACCGCCTTTCGGAGACCGCCGATGAGGAAATCTTCCGTGAATTCCTGATGGCGCTGTGCAACGCGCTGTATGAGGATTCCCCCGAGTACGAATATTCATCCTACCTGCGCTCCCGCGACATTCTCAAGGACCCGCCCCTGCGCAGAGAGGCAAGCTACCGCCGCATCTCCTTCGAGGCAGGTCTGGGCAAGGCAAACCTCTACGCCAACGGACGCTACCCCTACTACCGCACACTGGAGCAGGTGGGCTTCCAGCACTTCACCTTCGATGCCATACGCGGCAATCTGCTCATCGAGGTAAGCGACAGCCGCTACTACGAGGAGCTTCAGAATCTGGTTTACCGTGAGAAATCCCCCAGCCTGCTGCAGTTTGTCATCATAGATACCCCCATGGGCTATCTCTATCTGGAGCAGCGCTGCATAGACGACTGGCAGGTAGACGAGCGTGATGTGTGGGCTGCCGCGGAGAAGAATATGCACGCAATCGACCTGCGCGCAAAGTATTCCTTCTCCTCCAGCGAGTTCTCCTCCTTCCGCTATATCCAGCACGATCTGGCGTCCTACGTCCTCTCCATGCCCGACCTGCTGGCAGAGCTTTCCTGCGGTCAGGACCTTATCATCTCCCTGCCCTGCCGTGAGATTGCATATATTGACTACTACGATTTCGGTGCAATCAAGAAGCTGCTGGAATTCTCCTCCCGCTACAACTGCACCCTCATCATCAACGGTGATGAATACGAGCATCCCTTCTCCTCCGATGTATTCATCTACCACGCCAACGAGGGCACCTTCGAGCGTGTAAACGACGAAACCTACATTCTGCTGGGAGATTCCGTTGCCCGCCGTCAGGTGCTGCGCTCAGTGCTGCCCCTCAACATCGACTTCTCTCAGGAGCGGCTTGTTGAGCCCAAGTCCACCGATGAGCTTGAGCCCGTCACCGAGGAGCAGTGCGTGGTGCAGGAGGCTGTATTCACCCTGCTGCGCCTCTATTCCGAGATGAACGGTGACACCGACTACACCATTCCCCAGAATGCCATGCTGGCAGTTACCGATGAGCTGTACATGACCTTCGATGCCATCTATCCCCCCGTCAGGGGCAGAGAGCAGCCCGACCCCCTCGACCACATCGTCGATGCAGCCCGCATGGCTGTAAAGGGCGGCAAGACCCTCTGCTGGCTGATGATTCAGGCAATGCAGTATATGTGCGGCGACATCAAGTACGAAACCCCCTCCAGTGCCCATATCCGCGAAACTGTGCTGGAGGAGATATACGGCTCCAATGCCAACGCCGTGTGGCTCAACTGCGCCACCGCCACCGATTTCCAGAGACGTTTTGAGGCAGTGCGCCGCTTCCATGAGCGTCCTGTGGAGAATCAGCATCTCAATATGCTGGACACCAAGCTGGAGGTTGCAATGCACGTTCTTACCATGCTCTTCCACCAGTTCGGTCAGCGCTACGCACTCACTCAGGTGCGCCGCCATCTCTACAAGGCTATCCCCAATGCCTCCTTCACCTACGAGATCAACCAGTCGGCATGGCTGCCCTCTCCCAGCGACAACATTGACGTGGACACCCAGTCCCTCGGCATGATCTTCCGAGGCTTCGACCGGGCAACACAGGAGCGTATGCTCACAACCTTTGCCGATGCCATCGGCGACCGTGACCTCTCCGAGGGCGGTTGGCCGCTGCTCTACTTCATCAAGCTGGTCAAGTATGCCTACCTCGACCCCGTCGAGATGGTAGAGCGTTACTTTGTGCGCCGCAGCCGCCTTATTCCGGCACAGTCGGTGCTGAAGAATCTCTACTACAAGGACCTTAACAACGAGTTCGTCAAGCACAGCCGTCAGGCGGGTGCAGACACCCGCGGCAGCTTTGAGGATAAGTTTGACGAGCGTGCCAGAGCGTCCGCCGATGTTATCCCCGGTCTTGAGGATTTCGCCGGTCTGCTTTCTCCCGATGCATCTTCCTTTGATACCGCAGTCAAGTTCACCAGAGAAGAGGAGCAGACCCTGCAGTATCAGAAGCCGGACATTCAGCTTGCTCCCGTTGAGCCGGGCTATCTGGAAAAGAAGCTCAGCTTCGTGCTGGAGGCTGTAGACGAGCAGAATGCCGCCGCACTGCGCAATGCCGCCCACTACGTCACCAAGGTGTTCCATGTGCCGGAGGTCATGTTCAAGACCAACGATGACATCGAGTGCGAGCTGCACTACGGCATAATCCGCTCCAAGGAGCAGATTACCACACTGCGCAGCTTTGCGTGGACACTGGCAGGTCTTGTGCTGGACAGCGGGCGTGATATGCACGACGTCACCGACAGGGACATCGAGCAGACGGTGCAGATTGTCGAGGACAACAACCGCATAGCCTACAAGCCCAACACCAAGTATTTCCCCGTGCTTTGCTCCATGCCCCTTGACGAAGGCATCTACATTCCCTCCTATCAGGAATACATCTTCTTCGCGCAGGAGCTGCTGCCCGAAACACCCCTCGCAAGCCTCTTCTCCCTGCAGGACGAGCTCATCGAGCTTGCCCCCTCCATGAAGCTGGCATACGATATGCTGCGTGAGCAGAAGCGCGGTGACATCATGCCCCCCAGAGGCGTGCTGTTCGATGTGCTGTGCGCATGGAGTGCCTACAGCTTCAGCGCGGGTACCGCCTTCGAGGTGGTAAAGGGACCCCAGATGTACAATTACAACCAGATTTCCAGATAATCAGCAACATTGCCGCCGCTCCGGCGAGAGTCTGATAACCTGTCGCGTATTCTTCCCCTGCCTGTGCGGGGGAGGAATACGCAGCATGATTTATCCTGCCGGACGGTGCAGTCGGTTCAGGAGGAACAAACAGCATATATAATGAAAAGGTTCGCAGCCATACTTCTTGTTTTGCTTTTCTTTGCCCTGCCCGGGGCATATGTATCCCATGCAGCGGAGACTGCTGCATCAACAACCCCGACTCAGGCTGAGGAAACCCCGCCGACCGAGGCGGTTTCCCTCAGTGATGTACTCAGCGAAAGGGAGCAGGTGGTGTATGACCTGCCGGAATTTGGTCTGAGCATCACGCTGCCCCGTCTGGATATAACGGTCAGTGCCGATACCCCGCAAACCCAGTGCCACGACACGCTGCAGATGACCACCGATGAGCTGCTGGGCGACGGCTACATCGTCTACGCCCGTGACGAGGACTTCGCAAATCTCTTCTACATCAGATGCACCTCCGACCTTGCCTCCAAGCGCACAGGCAGCTTCAACAGGCTTGAGCAGGCAGAGCTTGCCGACTATGTGGAAGCATACGGAAAGAGTGCTGCGGAGTACAACCTCGGTGAGGCGGAAGATGTCAGCTTCCGTGACGTAAACGGCAAGACCTTCGCCTGTGTCCGTCTGCGCAACGCGGCGGAGGACGGCGACATCGTCACCAACCTGCTGACAACCGTGCAGTACGGTGTGCGCTATGAGTTTCTCCTGCGCATAGACGACATGGACAGTAAAAACAGCGGCAAGCTGGATACCGTCATTTCCTCAATAAAGCTGCAGATGCCGCGCTACGGCTATGCGCTGGAGGGCGGTGCAGGCAGCAATGCGGTGGGAATAAACACCTTCTTGCTGGCAAGCGTGTGCGTGCTGCTGCTTGCGGTCATAGCAATGGCGTTTATGCTGGTGCGCTTTTCTGCCTTCCAGACAGCGGCAGGAAGCTCATTCAATATCTTTGGTACGGACTTTCCGCAGAAACCCGCTGCGGAAATTGAAGATACAGACGATACAGTGGAATACCAGACCGATGCTGATGACATTACCATCGGCGAATAGCTGTAAGATTGTGAGGTATATTACAATGAGTAATAAACGACTGCTGCTGATTGCAGTGCTGCTGGCTGCCGTCATTTCCGCGGCAATGCTCTTCACCGCCTGCGGTGGGGAGGATGCCATTGACAGCGTAAGCCCCACATCTGTTTCCGGAGCGGACGTTTCCGGCGCAGATGTCTCCGCTGCCGATGTGCAGGACTGGCGTGAGCTGATTAAGACCGAGGACGAAATGGCAATCGCCGACCTGCTTGTCAGCAATTGCGATGCCTTCAACGCAGAGGATATAGAGGGCTATATGGCTGCCGTTTATCCCGAATCCAAGGCATATGCCTCCACCAAAGAGGACGCGGAGATGGTCTTTGAAAAGTACAATCTGGTGACGGTAATCGACCACCTCACCATAGACAGCATCAAGGGCGACACCGCTCAGGTCACCGTCAGGCAGACCATGCGCCGCAGAGAAGGCGACGAGGAGGGCAAATCCTTCACCGCCTCCGAAAGCACCCTTGCGCATACTGTGCAGCTTATTGACGGTCGTTGGTTCATCACCGGTACAGTGGTGGAAAAGCGCCGCGAGCTTACCGACAAGTGGGCACGCTTTGAGCAGTTTGTCGCAGACCCGGGCATATACGTTGTGCCCAGCGCCTCCGATGTGGCAGAGGAGCATCCCGACGAGGCGGCATAATGCTGTATACCCTGACTGACGCTATGGGAGAATGATAACCATGCAGCAAAACACCGGTAAGAAAAATAACGTAAAGGTATGGGCGACAGTGATAATACTGCTCGCCCTTCTTTCCGCAGCGGGCTGGATTGTCAGCCGCAGCTTTGTGATATTCCTTGACAGCGCATCGGGAATGAAGTTTTATTCCGTAAAATCAAGGGTAATCAATCTGTCGGACACTACCTACGAGGATTACACACAGCTTACACGCTGCACAGGTCTGGATATATTGGACGTGCGCGGCTGCCCCGGCTTTACCGCAGAGCAGTACGATGTGCTTGCGCAAAGCAACCGGTCCTGCGAGATTCTGTGGGAGATTCCCGTGGAGGGCAAGCTGTACAGCAGCACCACCGAAACCTTGAAGCTGACTGCCCCCACCGAAGCCGACTGTGCCATGCTTTCCTACTTTCCCAATATGAAGCATATTGATGCCACCGCCTGCGCCCCCAATGATGCCATTGTCGCTGCGTGCCGCGAGCTGGGCGATGTCAAGTGGAGCTTCTCCCTCGGCAGCCGTCAGGTGACCACCGATGACGCTGCCCTTGACCTACAGGGAATGAATCTGGAAGATGACGCGCAGCTTGCCTTTATTCTTTCCTGCGTGCCCAAAATCAAGTATGCGGAGCTGACCGACTGCGGTCTTTCACCGCAGCAGCTTGTCGCCCTGCGTGAGCAATTCCCCGAGGCAGGTGCGCGCTGGAATTTCGACTTCTACGGCAAGCCCGCGGAAAGCGACATGGAGCAAATCGACATAAGCGGCATCACCGTCACCGACCTTGACCAATTCCGTGAGAGGATGAAAAATTTCAGCTCAATAAAAAAGGTGGTCATGTGCGGCTGCGGTCTGGACAACGAAACCATGGCAGCCCTCAACAGCGAGTACCCCGATACCCAGCTTGTGTGGCGGGTTTACCTCGGTCCGTGGTCGCTGCGTACCGACGCAAAGAGCTTCTGCACCAACATCGGTGTGGACAATGCCTACCGACTTACCGATAGCGACATAAAGCCCCTGCAATACTGCACCGACCTTGAGCATCTGGACATCGGTCACAGCGGGGTCAGAGACCTTTCGCCCATCGCGGGTCTGACCAAGATGAAAACCCTTATCGTTGTGGACAGCGTAAGAAGCATCTCCGACCTCTCCGCGCTGAAGGACATGAAGCATCTGCAATATCTGGAAATATTTGTCAACAGCATAAGCGACATCTCGGTGCTTGCCGACAAAAAAGAGCTGCTTGATTTGAACATCAAGTACAACCGCATTGCCGACATCACCCCGCTGCTGGGGCTCAAGCAGCTTGAGCGCTGCTGGATGGGCGGCAATCCCGTGTCGCAGAAGGACCGCGCAAGGCTGGAGGAAGCCATTCCCATGTGCGATTTCAACTACGATTTCGGAGAATCCACCGACAACTGGCGCACCAACCACCGCTTCTTCCAGATGCGTGAGTATTTCGGCTACGACATGACAGTGCGCCGCGCCCATCTGGGCATAGTGTGCCCATACGATGAGCTGCCGGAAAACTACATTACCCACTGCAACGACAAGTATTCCGCCGCCGAATAGAAAAATTTCCCGTTTGCAAATTTGAATTATTCCTGCGACGATGCAAAAAATAACCCTGCGAGCAATGTGCCCGCAGGGTTCATTTTTTTCTATATGAATGCCATGCAAAGGAGTTGAAGTATAAATGCTTGACAAGTTGGCACTCATTCTGACCATCATCGGCGCAATCAACTGGGGCTCCATCGGTATCTTCCGGTTTGACCTTGTCGCGTGGCTTTTCGGCGGTCAGACAGCCGGCTTCAGCCGTATAGTCTTTACGCTGGTCGGTCTGGCGGGTCTGTGGTGTATTTCGCTGCTCTTCCGCGATAATGCCGAAATCCTCGAAAGAGAGTAGTGCTGCCGGATAAATCCGTTTAGTGCAGCATAAAACAATGAGGTCGTGCGCGTAAGCGTGCGGCCTCTTACGTTTGCCGTAATTATCCTTGGAAGCAATGTAAATCAGGTTAAGCACAAATTTAGCGTGTTGTACATAGTGAACAGAAACGCACCCTGCTATTTGTGCAGGTGTCACACCTTGGGCGGGCTTGTATACATAATGTACAGGCTTAGAAATAAGCAACATACACAAAAATCAATATTAATGTTTGTTCAATAGACCGGTTTGAATCGTCACATCTCACAATCGTAGCGGCTGTCATATGTTGACAATGCCCAAAGATGTGCTATAATGTCCACAGGTGGTCGAGAGAAGAGCCAGACAAAACACCATGGCTCACGCTCCATGAAAATTGACGGCATCCATGATACAGGGCACAAGCCCACATTGAAAGGATGGTTTTTCATGAGTAATGTATGGTCACTGACAAACATCAACGTAAGCGAGTTCCTCCGACTGATTGACAGCTGCAAGGGCAATGTCTATCTGGTAACCGAAGAGGGCGACAAGCTCAATCTCAAGAGCAAGCTGAGCCAGCTTATCGGTCTCAGCAGACTCATCGAGGGCGGCATCGTTGCCAACGCCTCTCTGGTATGCGACTGCATCGAAGACGAAGCACTTCTGGTGCGCTATAAGCTCTACAGAGCAGTTGGCGCAGACCATCACCCCGACGCTGAATAATCAGCCAACACAGCAAAGCCCCAACGGTAAGTGCTGACTCCCCGCAAGGGGGACAGTCACCCAGCAAGAAAGCCGTCAAAAACCACCGAAACACTTACCACGCGCTTTCCGCCGCTCTGCGGCGTTTACATAGATTTTAACTTTACTTACACCACCCCCTTTTCTTTTTACGGGTGCTGAGCGAAAGCCTCAGCACCCGGTTTTTCATTTAACTACCAATCCCTTTATCCAATGGCATCTTCCACGTAAATATCAAACCATTGCAGAATGTATTCTATGGTCTCACCGATACTATCTCTGGCAACCGTTTCCAGCTCACTGTCATTATCTTCAAATTCCTCCTGCTTTTTGATTTTTGGCAGCTTGTTTCCAAGCATAGCAAATTGCATTTGTCCGTATCCATATCATAACAAAACGTAGACACACAGGCAATTTCTGCCTGCCGCAAGCTGTTGCCGGATTTCCTTTCCCTTATGATGAAGCATAATCGAGGGTAAACAATACAGCCCGATATATATGACATGATTTCCATAACAGAATATAATGGTCATTGAATCCCTGAAAATACCTCAAGTGAGAATCACAGATTTTTCAGCGAAAAAAATAATACCATCTGTGGACATATCCCCTTTTGTGGAGTACAATAAGCAAAGGAAAGAGGTGCATAAGTCTGTGCTTATACAGAATTTTGTAACGGTATCAATGCAGGCGCTGTCGCTTTTCATTATGATGGCACTGGGCTTGCTGCTTTTCAAGGCAAAGCTGTTTCGCAGGGAAAGCCTTGACGACGTAACCAATATACTGCTGTGGGCGGTAACTCCCTGCCTGCTGATAAACAGCTTTACCCGCAGGTTTGAGCGGTCGCTGGCAATATCGCTGGGCGTTTTCGCCGCCGCTGCCGCCCTGTCCATGACCCTCATCGCACTGGTCATGCTGTTTCTGCTGCGCAGGAAGAATGCCGATGATCGCAGGGTGATGACCTTTGCCACCACCTTCAGCAACTGCGGCTTCATGGGTCTGCCGCTGGCAGAGGCACTGTACGGCGAAGAGGGCGTCATGTACGCCTCCATCTTCGTGGCGGTATTCAATCTGGTGCAGTGGACACTGGGCTACTGCATCATGTCGGGCAAGGGCGCACCCATCAAGCGTGTGCTGATAAACCCGGGCATCATCGGTCTGGTGCTGGGTCTGCCCATCTTCATCTTCTCGCTCAACCTGCCCGATGTGCTGCACAGCACCATTTCCGCAGTGGCGGGTGTCAACACCCCGCTTGCAATGATAGTCATCGGAGCGCACCTCGCCTGCGGTGACATAGTGGGCGCGATAAAGGATAAGCGTGTGCTTACGGTGTGCGCAATGCGCCTGCTGGTGATGCCGCTGGCTTTCATGGGTATACTCGCACTCTTCGGCACGCATGGCATCTTCAGTATCTGGTGGATGCCGGCAAAGCTGGCCGCCAGCGTGCTGCTGATAGAGCTTGCCGCCCCCTGCGGCGCAACCACCGTGCTGATAGGTTCCCTCTGCGGTAGAGATACCGAGCTTGCCGGTCAGTGTGTGGCACTGTCCACGCTGCTTTCGGTGGCAACGCTGCCGGTAATCGCCTCGCTTGGAGAAATGATGCTGTAATATAATAATGTATAGAAAAAGGCAACGCGCCGACAGCCCTGCGGAAAGGGTGTCAGCGCGTTGTTTGTTTGTCTGTTTTTCAGCGGAAAAGCTGCAGCCCGCCGCCGAATGCGTTAAACGCAAGGGACAGTATGCCGATGTATATCAGCATAACAGGTGCGCCGCGGAAAACAGGGGGAATATCAGGATTGTCGGCGCGCCGCATTCCTGCGGCAATCAGCCATGCGGCCAGGGCAAAGCCGAAGCCCGCACCAAAGGCAAGACCAAGCACCCTTGCGGGGTCGGTGATGCTGTTGAGGTTGAGCAGCAGCGGCAAGCCGAATACTGCACCGTTAAGGGCGGCAGGGGCAAGGTATTCGCCGATGGCATCGTTCAGGTTTTCTATGTGGGAAACGATGCGGGAAATAATCAGGTAGCACAGGATAATCGCACCGGTCAGGATGATGCCGCGTACCGGCATATAGGACGACCAGATGGGTGCGTAGTAGTCAAAGGGCAGCATTGCAAGGGAGCCAAGCAGCGCAAAGACCGAAACAAGCACGGCAATGGTCAGCAGCCGCGAAACCTTGCGTGCCGCAAAGATGGTGACGGTCATGCCTGTCGCACCGGAGAAGAGCATATTCTGCACAAACACCGCAATCAGTGCGTAGGTCATAAAGGAGCCGATGCCGGTCATTGTCTGCGCCCCCCTTCTGCGGAGCGGCTGCTGCGCTGCTCCATGTTGGAGCGGTGTACGATGACCGCGCGGTAGGCAGCCAGCGCAAAGCCGCAGATGATAAAGCCCGCAAAGGGACTGCGCAGAGCCTCAAAACCGCCAAAGCCAAGGAATCCGCCAAAGAGAGTGCCGTTGCCGAGAATCTCACGAATCAGTGCGGCGGGCAGGGCGATAATGGCAAAGACTGCGGCGTAGCCCAGTGCTTCCCAGAAAGCCTCACGGGGAGTGACGTAGGGAGAATCTTCCGCAGTACGGCACAGCACCAGCGAATCAACAGCCAGCAGAGGACCGTAGATGCCGAGGTTTTCAACCGAGCCACGGGCGATGCCCTCTATCATCAGGGAGAAAAGGAACACCGTCACAGCGGTTACCGCACAGTAGAAAGCGGGACGCAGTGTGGGACTGATGCGCTCCCTCTCAATGGCGGAAAGAATACCCACCAAGGGGAGCAGCAGCACCATCAGCAGGATAAGCACCAGCGCATTGCCCATGCGCACACAGCCGCCCGCGATAAGGGTCAGACCGGCAGCTCCCGCAACGATGGGGTTGTCCATCATGGCGTCAAGCATTATGGCAGTGCCAGGAACATATCTTGTGCTATTCCTTGTCGTCATCGTCCCAGCCCCCCTTTCCGCTGAAGTCCAGTTCATCAAGGTCTATATCGGCAAAGGAGCCGCGCTGAGAGCGCAGTGCCTTGCGCAAACGCTGCTTGTAGCGTGCCCACTCGCCCGAAAGGCTGTAGCCCCGCTGACGGAGCGACCACACCAGTCGGTCGATGGGGGAGGCGCAGGCGTTCATCATCAGCGCAGCGAAGATTTCGCCGCAATCGATAGAGCCTGTGCGCCGCAGTACGATGGTAAGTATGCCGCCGCAGATGCCGTAGATAAGTTGTCCCGAGCGGGTGTGGGGTGCGGTGAAAATATCACCGAAGATGAATACCGCAGCAAACAGCACCGCGCCGGAAAGCAGGTCATATACAGGGGACATAGTGCGGGAAACGCTCTTCCACGGCGCGAAGAAGGAGATGACGATAACGGCGGCGCAGTAGGCGGCGCTTGCCCGCCATGCGATGGAGCGGCGCAGGTACAGCCATACCGCGCAGGCGATGAGCAGCAGACCGATGGTGCAGCCCATAGGTCCGCGCATTCCGCCGAAGAGCAGCTCCACTGCCGAAAGGTCGGGGTCAACGCCCGCCCGCAGCAGCACAGGCGGTGAGAGCAGTCCGCACAGCTCGGTTTCGGAGGTGGTGATGTTGGCAAAGGGGGTGATGTAACCCTTTACATATGTAAAGAACTGCTGCGGCAGCCGGTCGAAAATTTCCCGGTCGGCAATGTCCAGCAGTGCGCGGTTGTACAGCGAACGTCCGCCCGCGCACACAAGGGCGATGAAGCAGTAGCCCGCCGCCGCGCAGTTGAAGGGTGAGCGTCCAAAGCCGCCGAAGGGCAGCTTGACCACACCGATGGCAAACACCGCCGCAAACAAGGGCAGCAGCACCGATGCGTTGGCAGGCAGCAGCAGGGCAATCATCAGACCCGTCACCACAGCCGAAAGGTCGGTTATCGTGGGCTGCTGCTTGGCAAGATACCGCCACAGCAGCTCGGCAAGCACCGCGCCGCACGCTCCCGCAAAGCCCATGATAAGGGCGCGGAAGCCGTACATCGCAATGGCGACCGAAAGCAGCACCGCCACAGCAGCAAGCTGAGAAAGCATAATACTGCGCGCCGTTTCCTCAAGACGGAAATGGGGCGCAATGGATTGACGCAATTCCATGGCTCAAACCTTTCTGCAAAATTGAATAGTAAATAATTACGAGGTGTATTTGAGAAGAAGCTCCTTCTGAGCATCTGTAAGGGGCTGCCCCTCCACGGGGGCAACAGGGCAATAGCTGCCGTCAGCGCACAGCTCGGCGGCGCAGACGTTGTCACGCCAGTAAAGCTCCATGTCGCCGCACAGATTGTCGGCGGAAGACCTGTCCAGAACAGGGAAGAGCAGCTCTACACGGCGGTCCATGTTGCGGGGCATCCAGTCTGCGGAGGAGAGGAAAACACGGCGGTCAGCCCCAACGCCGAAGCAGTAGAAGCGGCTGTGTTCCAGAAATCTTCCTATGACCGAGCGTATGCGCAGATTATTCTGCGGCCGCAGACAGCACGCTCCGCGCACCAGCAGACGCACATCAACGCCCGCTTCCGCGGTGCGCAGCAGCTCTTCGCAAAGCCGTCCGTCAACCAGCGAATTCATCTTGGCAAATACGCCTGCGGGCAGACCTGCCTCGGCAAGGCTCTGCTGATGGCGCAGCTCATCAATAAAGCGGTCACGCAGCCCGTAGGGAGCCATCGTCAGGTATTCCATGTCCGGCTCGTATGCGCTGTCGGACAATGCGCGGAAAAACTCCGCGCCGTCAGCGGCAATGCCCGGGCGGGCAGTCAGCAGCGAGCAGTCGGTGTACTGCCGTGCGGTGGCATCGTTGTAGTTGCCTGTGCCCAGATGGACATATTTGCGCAGCAGCTTACCCTCCCGCCGATAAATCAGTATAATCTTGGAATGGGTTTTAAGGCGGGGGATTCCATATATAACCTTGCAGCCGGCAAGCTCCAGTCGGCTGCCGTACTCAAGGTTGTTCTTTTCGTCAAAGCGAGCGCGTGCCTCAAGCAGTACAGTCACCCGCTTGCCCGAAAGGGCGGCGGCGGCCAGCGCATCTATCACAGGGCTGTCGTCGGAAAGGCGGTACAGTGTCAGCTTGATGGCTTCAACGGCAGGGTCTGCTGCGCTGTCCTGCAGCAGACGCACCACAGGCTCAAAGGACTGGTAGGGGTGGTGCAGGAGAATATCTCCCCGCGCTATCACATCAAGCAGGTTTTCGCCCTCGGCAATGCGGGCAACTTCCTGCGGCACAGAGGGGGTAAAGGCGGGAAAACGCAGCCCGTCACCGTCCCTGACGCTGTCGCAAACGCAGCTTCGCAGAAAGGAAAGATCAAGGGGGAATGATGCGCGATATATATCCCGCCTGCCTGTGCCAAGCCGCTTTTTCAGCTTGTCCAGCAGCTTGTCGGGCATATCCGCCTCGGTTTCCAGCCGTATTGCCTCAGCACAGCCGCGCCGCTCAAGTACGCTCCTGACTACCTTCGGCAGCTTGTCGGAGCGGTCGGCATCGGCATCAATGTCGCCGTTTCTGGTCACACGGTACATTCCGCACAGCCTGACCCTGCGCTTGGGATAAAGCCTTTCCAGCGCGGCTTTTGCAAGGGCTTCGCAGGTGATGAACACCTGTGGGCTTTCGGAAAGAGAAACCAGCCGCGGCAGCAGGCGGGGGAGGGGCAGTGCGGCAAAGCCTCCGTCCTCAAACAGCACCGCAAGAGCAGGGACGTTTGAGGGGATAAGCGCGGCATCGTCAACGGGGGAGAGAAGGGGCAGCAGCATACCCTCTGTGTATGTGTCGGCATAGGTGCGCTGCTTTTCGGTGAGCAGAGCGGCATCGGTGAGTATCCGTATGCCAATGTCCTCAAGTTCACAGCACAGCATGGAATATGTCTCGCCCATGCCGCGGTACAGCCCCCTTACCCTTTCGGAGAGGACATCAAGCTGCTGCGACGCGGTCATGCCGGCAAGGTCGGGTTTGTTGCCCCCGCGCAGGCGGTTGTGCAGCGAGCCCACGCGCACCGTGAAGAATTCGTCAAGGTTGGTGGAGGTGATGGCGAGATACTTCAGCCGCTCAAGCAGCGGGTTGGCAGGGGCGGCTGCCATCGCAAGAAGCCGCTGCTCAAATTCCAGCCAGCTCAGCTCACGGCTCAAAAAGTATTCACTGCCGTATCGGCTCAAGGCGAAACACCTCCGAAGAATGTGGGAGCCACTGACAAAATCGCAACGGACTTGATCAGTGCCTCCTATGGAAAATGCTGACAAAACAAAGAAAAAACAACACTGCGCGGCGGTATTCAGGCGGGAAGCCTGCATCACCGCCGCGCAAGCTATTGATGCAAATGGAAAGCTATCTGGGGTCCAGCTTGGCAAGCAGAACTACCAGCACAAAGCCGGCAATGGCTGCCACCAACGCCCACAAGTCCTGCGACAGAGAATGCCGCCATCAGGGGCTGATACACCTGCGATGCGGCGACCAGAATGGTGGAGCCGATAACAACGCCGATGATAAAGCTGAACATGGAGCTGCCTGCGTGGTCAAAGAGCCAGGAGATGAGCTTGGAGAAAAGGACTATGCACAGCACAACACCAAGCATAAAGGGCAGCAGCACGCTCAGGTTAAACTTGGAGATGCCCTCGGTCATGGGCTGATACAGGTTTGCGTACATGATGATGGAGGAAGGGCTCATGCCGGGGACAATCGAGCCGAGGGCGAATATCATGCCGCACACCAGCCATGTGATGATGTAGGTGAGCGATTTCGGAGAATCCAGAAGATGCTGCATATTGGCAACCTTGCTCATGGAGAGCAGCCCCCAGATGGTCAGGGCTGCTGACGCCGCCAGCAGCAGATAATGGAAGCCCTTCCACTTGGAGCCGTTTGCTTCCTTATAAAGTGCGGGCAGTGTGCCGCCGATGCAGCCGACGAAGAATGCGACAACGATAGAGCCGACACCCTCCAGTGCAAGCAGCCAGCTTACCAGTCGTGCAAGGGCGATAAAGCCCAGCGCCGCGCCGATGCCGACGGGAATGAAGAATCGCAGATTCTTCTTGAAATTCTTGCGCGGGTGGGCGAAGAAGTCCATCATGGGGCGGTAGATGCCGAATGCGGCGCAGAAGGCACCGCCGCTGACACCGGGAAGAATAGCACCCACGCCAATGAGTGCGCCGGTTATCATGCGCTTTATCCAGCGGCCTGTGGTATCGGGAAGCTCAACAGGGGAAATAGGCCCCTCGGGGGAGGGGGAAGCGGTCTCAGCGTCCTGCACGGCGGCTGCCTGTGCAGAGACCTCCGTGTCCACAGTGTTGTTAACGATGGTGGTACTCATAGGATTTCCCCTTTCTGAGAAAAAAACGATGTGCTGTGCAAAAAATATATTTAGCAGCCAGGCAAGGATATATGCCAATGCGACAAAAAAGCTGCATTTAAACTGATTACATACAATAATACCATGCGCTTTGCAGTGCCGTCAAGAGAAACACAGGCAGTACATTGTAAATTTTTGTAGAATATCCTTAAATATCTATAATATGATTAAAATGTGGCTTTACATACAAAGAGAAAAATGCTATTATATTGGACGGTATAAACCAAATATATCATTTTGGGAGGATTTATATACCATGGCAAGAGCAAAAAAGACCATGGATGGCAACAGCGCCGCCGCGCACGTTTCCTATGCGTTTACTGACGTTGCTGCTATCTACCCCATCACCCCGTCTTCCGTTATGGCAGACGAAACCGACAAGTACGCTGCCGCCGGTCAGAAGAATCTGTTCGGCCGCGAGGTACAGGTTACCGAAATGCAGTCCGAAGGCGGCGCCGCCGGTGCTGTCCACGGCTCTCTGGCTGCCGGTGCGCTGACCACCACCTACACCGCTTCCCAGGGCCTGCTGCTGATGATCCCGAATATGTACAAGATGGCCGGCGAGCTGCTGCCCAGCGTTATCCACGTTTCGGCACGTGCCCTCGCTTCCCATGCACTGTCCATCTTCGGTGACCATTCCGACGTCTACGCCTGCCGTCAGACCGGTTATGCAATGCTGTGCGCCAACAACCCCCAGGAGGTCATGGACCTCGGTGCTGTTGCACACCTTTCCGCAATCAAGGGCAGAGTTCCCTTCCTGCATTTCTTTGACGGTTTCCGTACCTCTCACGAGATCCAGAAGATCGAAGTGTGGGACTACGACGAGCTGGGCGAGATGCTTGACTGGGATGCAGTTGCAGAGTACCGTCGTCGTTCTCTCAATCCTGAGCATCCTGTTCTGCGCGGTACCGCACAGAACCCCGATATATTCTTCCAGGCTCGTGAGGCCTGCAACACCTACTACGAGGCTGTTCCCGGCATCGTTGAGGATTACATGAATCAGGTCAATGCCCGCATCGGCACTGACTACAAGCCCTTCAACTACTACGGCGCTCCCGATGCCGATAAGGTCATCATCGCCATGGGCTCTGTCTGCGATACCATCGAAGAGACCATCGACTATATGCTCGCCAACGGCGAGAAGGTCGGTCTTGTCAAGGTTCGCCTTTACCGTCCCTTCAGCGCAGAGCGCCTGATCGAGGCTATCCCCGCCACCGTCAAGGCTATCGCTGTTCTCGACCGCACCAAGGAGCCCGGCTCCCTCGGCGAGCCCCTCTTCCTCGATGTCTGCGCTGCTGTTGCTGACAGCAAGCTGGCAGGTGTCAAGCTGTGCGGCGGTCGCTACGGTCTCGGTTCCAAGGATACCACTCCCGCTCAGATCATCGCTGTCTACCGCAACCTCTGCGGCGACGAGATGAAGAAGCGCTTCACCATCGGCATCGAGGACGATGTCACCGGTCTCTCCCTCGCTATCGAGGAGAATCCCAACACCACTCCCGCAGGTACCACCTGCTGCAAGTTCTGGGGTCTCGGCTCTGACGGCACCGTCGGCGCAAACAAGAACTCCATCAAGATCATCGGTGACCATACCGATATGTATGCACAGGGCTACTTCGCCTATGACTCCAAGAAGTCCGGCGGTATCACCATCAGCCACCTGCGCTTCGGTACTTCCCCCATCAAGTCCACCTACTTCGTCAACAAGGCCAACTTCGTTGCCTGCCACAACCCCTCCTACGTTGACAAGTATGACATGGTTGAGGATCTGCTGCCCGGCGGCACCTTCCTGCTCAACTGTGCATGGGACGTTGAAGAGCTCAGCCGCAGACTGCCTGCAAAGGTCAAGCGCTTCATCGCTCAGAACAACATCAACCTCTACACCATCGATGCTACCTCCATCGCTGTAGAGATCGGTCTCGGTGCAACCCGCACCAACACCATTCTCCAGTCCGCATTCTTCAAGCTGGCAGCCATCATTCCCATCGAGGACGCTGTCGATTACATGAAGAAGGCTGCCTACAAGTCCTACGGCAAGAAGGGCGAGAATATCGTCAACATGAACTATGCCGCCATCGACAGAGGCTATCAGAGCGTTGTCAAGGTAGACGTTCCCGCTGACTGGGCTAACGCAGCTGATGACACCGCTCAGGTTCTCGCCACCGGCGACCGTCCCGAGCTGGTTGATTTCGTCAACAACATTCTCACCCCTGTCAACGCACAGCGCGGTGATATGCTGCCCGTTTCCACCTTCACCAAGGACGCTGACGGTACCTTCCCCCAGGGCTCTGCTGCCTATGAGAAGCGCGGTATCGCTGTCAACGTGCCCCAGTGGAACGCAGAGAGCTGCATCCAGTGCGGCAACTGCTCCTTCGTCTGCCCCCATGCTGCTATCCGTCCCATCGCCATGACCGCTGATGAGGCTGCTGCTGCTCCCGCAGTCACCAAGATTGCTGACCTCAAGCAGCTTGACGGTCTCAAGTACACCATGGCCATCTCCGTCCTCGACTGCACCGGCTGCGGTTCCTGCGCCAATGTTTGCCCCGCAAACAACAAGGCTCCCACCCTCACCATGCAGCCCATCGACAGCCAGCGCGAGATGCAGGCCGCATTCGATTATGCTATCACCCTGCCCGAGAAGGCAGAGGTTGCCGCTCGCTTCAGCGAAGGCACCGTCAAGGGCAGCCAGTTCAAGCAGCCCCTGCTTGAGTTCTCCGGCGCATGCGCAGGCTGCGGCGAGACTCCCTATGCCAAGCTGATGACTCAGCTCTTCGGCGACAGAGCGTACATCGCCAACGCTACCGGCTGCTCCTCCATCTGGGGCGGTTCCGCACCTTCCACTCCTTACACCGTTAACAAGAAGGGTCACGGTCCTGCATGGGCTAACTCCCTCTTCGAGGACAACGCAGAGTTCGGTCTGGGCATGAACCTTGCTCAGAAGGCTATCCGCGACCGTCTCGCCGGCTATGTCAAGGACCTCATGGCTTGCGACTGCGCCTGCGACGATGTCAAGGCTGCCTGCCAGGCTTACCTCGATACCTTCGACGATTCCGCTGCAAACCGCGGTGCTGCTGATGCCCTCATCGCTAAGCTTGAGGCTGTCGATCCCGCTAAGTGCTGCTGCCCCGAGCAGGTAAAGGGCATCCTTGCTGACAAGGATTTCCTCGCCAAGAAGTCCATGTGGATCTTCGGTGGTGACGGCTGGGCATACGACATCGGCTTCGGCGGTCTGGACCATGTTCTCGCTTCCGGCCAGAACATCAACGTCCTCGTATTCGACACCGAGGTTTACTCCAACACCGGTGGTCAGGCTTCCAAGTCCACTCCTGTCGGTTCCGTTGCACAGTTCGCTGCAACCGGTAAGTCCGTCAAGAAGAAGGATCTCGCCGGCATCGCCATGAGCTATGGTTATGTCTACGTTGCTCAGATCGCTATGGGTGCTGACATGGCTCAGACCATCAAGGCATTCCGTGAGGCTGAGGCTTACAACGGTCCTTCCCTCATCATCGCTTACGCTCCCTGCATCAACCACGGCATCAAGAAGGGTATGTCCAAGGTTATCGAGGAGCAGAAGCTGGCTGTTGCAGCAGGTTACTGGCATTGCTTCCGCTTCAATCCCGAGGCAGAAGGCAGCCGCTTCACCCTCGACAGCAAGCAGCCCACCGGCAGCTATCGCGACTTCATCATGGGCGAGGTCAGATACAACTCCCTCACCCGTGCATTCCCCGAGCGCGCAGAGCGTCTCTTCGCACAGGCTGAAGAGCTTGCCGCTGAGAAGTACGCACACCTGCTCAAGCTGCAGGAGCTCTACAGCAAGTAATTCCGATTGCTTCGCTGCGTGATTAACTAAAACAAACCCGCACAGTACCTCCTGCGAGGCGCTGTGCGGGTTTTGTACTGTTGTGGATTATTGAGAAAGGGAATAAGGGCGCTCCTCCGGCAGCAGCGAGGAAATATCCTGCCCGCTGTCCCGCATTTCTCTCAGCCGTACTGCATAGTCGGTAATGTCAGTGATGCGCACTATCCAGTCGTTGACGTAATGCTCAACCGCTTTGCCGCGTATGCCAAGCTGCAGCGAGCGGTGCCCCAGTGGTCTGCCGAAAATATCCCTCTCCGGGTCCCACTGACAGCGCACCTCCGAGGCGCGTACAGCCTCCTGCCACTGCTCAAAGCTGTCGTAAAGGGCACCGTTAAAGGAAGAGGGCACCGCAGTGCGCACCAGCTCATCAAAGGCGTCGCGGCGTATGTCAATGGCAAGCACACGCTCCTGCCCCTCCTTGGTGCACCAGCCGCAGCGGTACATCATCCACAGAAAGGAGGGCTTTATCCATGTCATGCGCTCCAGCTTGAAGCCGCGTCCGAAAGTCCCAAGACGCACAGCCTCCTCCGCAATGGAGGGCTTGTATGCCTGATAGACTCGAATGGTGCTGTCGTCAAAAACAGCGCGTATGCTTCTGCTCAAGAAATAACACCTCCCAAAATGAATGACGAAGCAAGTTTCCGCTTATAATATAAGTATATCACAGCATATATAAAATGCAAATTCAGCAGCAGGCAGGCTTTTGCGGCATATTATACTACGAATATATAGTAATATATCAGGAAAAAATAAAATAGCGTATTGACAAACAGCCAACTCTCTGTTAGAATATTATGGCATTAAGGTGGTCCGACAGGGCTTCCCCAAGTGGAGGGGTGTCCGAGCGGTTTAAGGAGCTGGTCTTGAAAACCAGTGATACGGCAACGTACCAAGGGTTCGAATCCCTTCCCCTCCGCCAGACCTGCCCTGAGCCGGCAGAGCGCAGCCGCCCGCCACAAATGCACAACAGAATATGTATACGGAGAAGTACCCAAGTGGTGAAGGGGCTCCCCTGCTAAGGGAGTAGGGCTCGGAAGGGTCGCAAGGGTTCAAATCCCTTCTTCTCCGCCATGAAAAAAGCCTCTTTTGTCTATAGACAAAAGAGGCTTTTTTCAACTAAATCCGTCCTTACGGACGGGATAAATCCCACTGTCGTGTGATGAAATCACTTCGTGATGAAATCCAACTTCGTTGGGAGCAGGACGGATTTAATTTCATCTGCGAAGCAGATTTCATCCGAACAGAGAGAGGATTTCATCGCGCTTTGCGCGATTTCATTGAAAAAACTACAAATCCTACAGCTTTGCTTTGCAAGCACAGCTTCACATACCGCAGCCAAACGTCACAGAACATTGATAGCTTCAAACATTTGTGGTACAAGCAGTTCGATAAATAAGAACTTGCTGAAGAAACATATGAAATAACGAGCTTAGCTTCAGTTTGTTCAGGTTAGCGGCAGGAGCAAGCCCCCGCCCTACGGGTAGTGGCATTTTTGTGGGTCTGGGCAATTGCCATGTTGCCTGTATCCGATGGACAGCCAGATGCTCTGCTTGCCATAACCATGGGTGCAAATCGTAGGGCAGGAGTAAGCTCCCGCCGAAATGTGCCACAACACAGATGTTGATAATACCTTGCAACCATAATACAATCAGTTCGATAAATAAGAATTTACCCCAAACACACACTTGTTTGTAAATACCGTATGGAAACCAACGGTTGACACTTTTCCAAGCGTAGATGGTGGCATTGCAACTGAGAGAAATGCTAAGATTTAGGCAAAAGGAAAGGAGTGCTGACAATGAATATTGCAGACAGAATACAATACCTGCGAAAACAAAGAGGATTATCCCAAGAAGAACTGGCTGACAAAATCGGCGTATCCCGACAGACTGTATCAAAATGGGAAAGCGAACAAAGTACGCCGGATTTAGACAAGATAATTATTATAAGCGACCTCTTTGAGGTTACAACAGATTATATTCTTAAGGGGATAGAACCTGTTTCGACCACAAGTAAAGCAACTCTCAGAACCCTATACTTAGGGTTTGTATTGGTTTTTGCCACTATTGCGGGAATATGGTCTTTTGCCGCAAACCGGTTTGACTATGATGAATGCCTATTCATTATTCTGGCAGGAGGCGTAGTTGGATTAGGGGTAGCTCTGATTACTCAGGTGGTAACCAATTTGATTGGAAATAAATCCAAAAACACTAACTGTTAAGTTCCAATCAGTATAACTGACGGCACCGAGATGTAAAAGTCCCGGTGCCGCTTCTTTATTGATGTCACAGCACCTCCCTCAGATTGCAGAATAATTTCTTCAGGGTATTGACAATATCATCCATAGAAGTTATAATGAACTCACATCGGTACTGATTTAGAATTTGTAGTGAATAAGGAATTGTAATATTGCAGATGTGCAGTCTCATCGGTTCGGCACAGCGAAAGTTACAGCGGCAAGAAATGAATATCAAGGCTTCGGAGGGCGTCAGTATGAAGAAGAAATCCGTAATCTCTACCGTGATAAAATGGATATTGATTGTCTTTGCGGCACTGATCGTTCTGTTCTTTTCGGTCAGAGCCATCGGAAAATTAATTTATAACCGAACTCCCGACGGCGGCATCAACCAGTCGATGTATATTGATGTCAACGGCACAAAACAGTGGATCAGCATTTACGGAGATGATACGGATAATCCCGTCCTGCTGTATCTGCATGGCGGTCCGGGCTCGGCAACAAGCGATTATGATTATGCCTTTACAAGAAAATGGGCAGATGTATATACAGTAGTGACATGGGATCAGCGCAATTGCGGAAAAAGCTATGACGCGCGGCAGAACGACGTCGTGCTGACACGGGAACTGTTCATGACCGACGGAAAAGAAGTTACGGAGTTTCTTCTCGATTACCTTTCGAAAGAGAAGATTACCCTTCTCGGTCATTCGTGGGGATCAATTTACGGAGCCAATCTGGTGCTGGAATACCCCGAATATTACGAGTGCTTTATCGGAACAGGTCAGCTTGTTGACTCCACGGAAAACGAAGAGGCTTTCAGGCAGGAAGCCATTGTGTGGGCTGACGGCGACGAGGAAACTCTGCAATGGGTAAATCAGCTGACCCCCGACAAGGTCACCATGGAGCACATCAATGCACGAAACGCAATCATGCATAAATACGGCTATGACATGATGATAAACGGCTCTGATTATGACCTTGCATCAACCATAATATTCAATCCTTACTATTCGCTGATTGACTGGATTAATTACTTCAGGAGAGACATGGGCGTTTATCTGGATTTCTTTACCTCCGAGGAATTTGCTTCGTTCTCCTTGACGGGCAGAGTCGATTACGAGGTGCCGTTCTACAATATAAACGGTGATCGGGATTATCAGACCAATTACAGGCTGGCACAGGAATATTTTGATGAAGTCAATGCCCCGTACAAGAAGATGTTTATGATGGAGAACATGACTCACGGATTGCTTATATCGGATTCGGAGGGCTTTTCCGAGATACTTCATCAGATTGCCGCAGCAGAACTCGAGAAATAAGATTCAGTACGATGAAAGGCAGGGCATATTTATGCATTTCTCACTGCGTGTTATCTGCAACCGCAGAAATATTGAAATCACAAAACAACGGGTAACGGGGCTGGTAAATTATCTTTGTCTTTCCGATGCTATTGAAATATTTCCTTACTGGAAAGATGATGAATGTGCTGTTCTGGAACTTAATGCAGAGATAGAAAATCCGGATTACAGCAGGATTACGCAGTATATACGGACTATATCAGCGGCAGACAACCTTTCTCAAGACTGTTCATCAGACGGGTGGGAATGCGCATATTTTGCTTCAGTTGATGAGCTGCATTCCGATAAGGATACCGCATTTGTTGTGTGCAGTATTTATTCAGGCGCAGAATGATACATCAAGCAAAATCCTAATTTGCCAAATAATTAGCGGCGGGAGCAAGCCCCCGCCCTACGGATAGTGGCATTTTTGTGGGTATGGGAAACTGCCCTGTTGCCTGTATCCGATGGACAGCCTGATTCTCTGCTTGTCATAACAATGGGTGCAAATTGTATGGCGGGGGCTTGCTCCCGCCGAAACACGCACCGATGCGAAATGCACCACCATGCCGAAATGTGCTTATGGAATCTCAAGCTTAACGACCGTTACTTCTCATAAAACCCCAATTCATAAAAACAAGCAGCACACTGCCTTTGTCTGCTTCCACAAAACCTCTCCTGCCTGCCATGGTAAGAGAGGTTTTTTCGTTCCCTTGCGTGCCATAATATCTGATAAGCCCCCATTCATGATGAATGGAACGACCGCAGAGCATTATCGAAAAATCAAGGAGCAAAAGGAGAATAAACTATGTGCACAGCCGTAACCTACAAAACCAAAGACCACTACTTCGGCAGAAATCTGGATCTGGAATATTCCTACGAAGAAACAGTCACCGTTACACCAAGAAACTATGTGTTCCGTTTCCGCAGAATGGGGGAGATGGCAAGCCATTTTGCCATGATTGGCATGGCATATGTGGCGGACGGCTATCCGCTGTATTACGATGCGACAAACGAAAAGGGCCTGAGCATTGCCGGGCTCAACTTCCCCGGAAATGCAGACTACAAGCCCTATTGCGAGGGGAAGGATAACGTAACGCCCTTCGAGCTTGTTCCGTGGCTTTTGGGTCAGTGCGCCACAGTGTCAGAGGCAAAAAAGCTGCTGGAGCGTATAAATCTGCTCAATGAGGATTTCAGCGCACAGCTTCCCCTGTCGCCCCTTCACTGGATTATCTCCGACAGAGAATGTTCCATTACACTGGAATCCGTAAAATCGGGCATCAAAATCTATGACAACCCTGTCGGCGTGCTGACAAACAATCCCACGTTCGATTATCACCTACTCAATCTGAGCAACTATATGAGCCTTTCAAACAGCGACCCCCATAATACCTTTGCAGGGGAAAACAGCAGTCTGAAATTAGAAATATATTCCCGTGGAATGGGTGCTTTGGGCTTGCCGGGTGATGCATCGTCCATGTCAAGATTTGTAAGAGCCGCATTCTGCAAGCTGAATTCTGTGTCCGAAAATTCCGAAACGGAAAGCGTCAGCCAGTTTTTCCATATATTGAAGTCGGTGGAAATGCAAAGAGGCTGTGTGCTGCTGGAGGGCGGGCATTACGAAATCACAGTATATTCCTCCTGCTGCAACACCGACCGCGGCATCTATTACTACACCACCTACGACAACAGCGGCATATGCGCTGTGGATATGCACAGAGAGGATCTGCAGGGTAGCGCACTGAGAAGCTATCCGCTGAAAAAGGAGCAGATGATAGAATACCACAACTGACCCCCGCCGGATTTCATCGCACTCATGCGATTTCATTGAATCTTACCCCCAACCATGCTATAATAAATCGAATAACAATGTGCATGGGAGGTATTGATGTGAAGAAGAGAGCTGTTGCTGCCATAATCATTGCCGCAGTATTGATAATCGGTCTTTGCGTGCTGGCATCAAACCCGATAGTTGTCCGCAAAGACGGCATACCCACAGCCTGTCTGGAGGCAATAGAAAGCCAGTCAAAAGGCGTGTATTCCAGTACCCTCCCGCTGGTGCCCATATACGTTGCTGTGGACAGGCTGGAGGGGGAAACGGTGTATTACACCATTCACTATTTCCCCTTCGGCACAGTGGGTATGTCGTACACAGAAGCTGACGGATACAATATGGAAAAGCCCCTGACAAGGCTGTGATTGCCGATTGCGGTGTTATCAGCAAATCGGAAACGAGGTGAACAAGAATGAAGTGCTTCAAAATTGAGTCAATAGAACACGGCTGGTTTGCGTGCAGAATTGGGGAGCATTATGTGGAAGCGTCGGATTTCCTCGGATATGATATGCCAAGGGCGTTTTTAGGCGGCTTGATCAAAGTGCTGAAAGGCACATTTGTGCAGTGGATATATGTGATGAATGAGCCCGGGGCAGGGCTGATAGAGCTTATGTCGGTCGGGGACTCCATTCGCGTCAGTGTGTATTCGATGAACAAGCCCTCCTTTGAGCTGAGCCCCGAAATCGAAGAGGAAATAAAGAACACAGACAAATGCGAATATTCAATTACCGTTGCCAAGGCAGAGCTGACAGCCTGCGTTGTCGGGGAATATTCCCTTTATGAAAACGGAGAGGGTCGGGAGCATTATGAAGCACATTGGGGCAGCTTCCCTCAAGAGGAATATGATGAACTGAAAGGGTTTGCCTAAACAATTAGAGATAAATTCACCGAGGTGTCTAATCATGAGTAAATTCAGCGAAAAAGGCTATTTCGTCAAAGAAAATGCCCCCGTATACCTGACAGCCGATATGGACAAAACCGCCGCGTGGTTTGAAGAGGTGATGGGCTGGTACAGCAATATTGTTGAAAGAGATGCCGATGGCAGAGGTCGCTACGGCGTGGTTTTCGATATGCTGCCGGAAGTGGAGCTGGCTCAGTTGGCACCGTTTACAGGCTTCCAGATGTTCTTTGGTAATCCCGAGCCCCACACAATTTCATTCATGCAGGTCAAAGGCATAGAAAAAATGCGTGACTATATCACCTCGCATAATTGGGATAAAGTTACCGAAATAGTCACCCGGCCATGGGGCGGCAAAACCTGCAGCCTGACCACCATTGACGGATACATAATAAACATATTTGAATAAGCCACACCCCAAACCATGCTATAATCAGTTCAGCAAACAAAAATATGCCGCTATAACCAGCAGACAATGGAGGGTATCAGAATGTCGGAATTGACAGTAAAATACAATGACCTGACAGCAGAGCAATTTATCGAGCTCTGGGAAACGGTATGGGGACCCGGACCTTCTTTGGAGCAGACAGAGCTTGCAATGAAGCATACGTTGTTCAGGGTTTCGATATGGGAAGATGACAGAATAATCGCAATGGCAAGAATGATTGGCGACATGGGCTTGGATTATTACATCAAAGATGTCATTGTAAGACCTGAATATCAGAAAAAAGGCATTGGGCGAATGCTGATAAACGAATTATTGAAGTTCGTTGATGATAATGGCGTCAAAGGAACAAATATTTTCGTTGAGTTATGTGCTATGCCGGACAAGATTCCATTTTATGAGAAGTTTGGCTTTGCGGCAAATGAAGCACAAAGATTACGGCTTTTTCACCATGTTGACTGACGAATAATCACCCCAAAAATCTACCGAGGTGCCATTATGAATTTCGATATAAACAAATTAAAATGGACAAGACAGCCTGCTGATTACTCCATCTCAGCCGATAGAATTGAAATAGTCACACAGCCCCATACAGACCTGTGGCAGAGAACGTATTATCATTTCAGAAACGACAACGCCCCCGTGCTGCAGCTGGAAACCGATGAGGCGTTCTTCTCCTTCACTGTGCGGACAGAGTTTGAAAGCAAGCACCGATTTGACCAGTGCGGCATTGTCATGTATCTTGACAGCGAAAATTGGCTCAAAGGGTCAATCGAATACGAAAACGAAAGCTTCCAGCACCTTGGCTCTGTTGTCACAAACAACGGCTACTCCGACTGGGCGACAACGGAGATTGATGCAGGCATCAGATCAATGTGGTACAGATTGAGCCGTCGTGAAGATGATTACTGCATAGAATGTTCCGAGGACGGTGTGACCTTCAGGCAGATGAGGGTGTGCCATATGTGGAACGGCGCAGGCACAATTCAGTTTGGCGTTTATGCCTGCAGCCCCGAGGATTCGTCCTTCAGGGCAGTCTTCACAAATATGGAAATCACTGAATGCAAATGGCTTGCCCATAACGGACAGCAGCCCGACGAAGAATAACAAGCCGGTCTGTCGGGCAGTTCTATAACACCCACAGACAGGGGTTTCCCCGCATCACAAAAGACCGAAGGAGCATTGTTCCATGCTGAAAAAAATATGGTCGTTCATCAAAAAAGAAGCGGTTCTCTTTATCACGCTGATATGCGCCGCCGCCACCATGCTTCTCGTCCCGCCGGACAGCAAATACATAGAATATATCGACCTTCGCGTGCTGTGCCTGCTGTTTTGCCTGATGGCGGTTGTCGCAGGCTTTCAGTCCTGCGGCGCATTCAAGTGGCTGGCATATCAGCTTCTGCGGAAAAGCAAAAGCGGGCGCACCCTCGGCGTAATCCTTGTGCTGCTGCCCTTTTTCTGCTCCATGCTGGTCACAAACGATGTCGCTCTGATTATATTTGTTCCCTTTACCCTGCCGCTGCTTGAGCAGATAGGCTGCCGCAAAGCCATCATTCCTGTGCTGGTGCTGCAGACCATCGCCGCAAACCTGGGCAGCATGGCAACACCGGTTGGCAATCCGCAAAACCTGTTCCTCTACGCCGCATACGAGCTTTCGGTGTCGGATTTCTTTGCGGTCATGCTCCCGCTTACGGGTATCAGTCTGCTGTGTCTGACAGCCGCGTCACTGGTGGTGCTGCCCCAATCGCTCCCGTCAATCACGCTGCAAAAGGAAAGCGTAACCGCGCCGTGGAAGCTGCTTGCCTATGCCGCGCTTTTCGTGCTGTGCCTGCTGACGGTTTTCCGCGTTATCCCCTACGGAATAACCACCATTGCGGTCTTTGCCCTCATCGCAATGCTTGAGTACAGGCTGCTCGGTAAGGTGGATTACGCACTGCTTGCAACCTTTGTCTGCTTCTTTGTCGTTTCCGGCAATCTGAGCAGAATAGATGCTGTGCGTGGTTTCCTCGATAATCTTCTCAGCCGCAGCACCCTGCTGACCTCTGTCGGCGCAAGCCAGATAATAAGCAATGTCCCTGCGGCCGTCCTGCTTTCGGAGTTTACCGACCAGTGGAAGCCCCTCCTCGAGGGCGTCAACATCGGCGGTCTCGGCACGCCCATCGCGTCGCTGGCAAGCCTGATTACGCTGAAATTCTATCTGGCGTGGCACGATACAAAACCGGCACGCTTCCTCGCTGTGTTTACAGCGGCAAACATCATCGGGCTGGTAATCCTGCTCGCCGTATCCTGTCTGGTTTAGCGCAGAGAAAACCACCCGCAAAAGGAGAAGTACAGTATGATAATCCGCCTGTCACAGGAGAGCGATTACCCGCAGCTTGCCGAAATGAAATGGCTGCATGGTGAGGAGGACGATGCCGATTACGGCGAGGCAAACCTTGCCGGTGCGGACAAAGCCCGCTTTACCGAAGACTTTGTGCGCTTCCTTGAGACGCACCCCGACTACACTGTCTTTGTCGCCTGTGACGGCGATATAGTTGCCTCTGCTATGTTTGTCTGCCTCATTCCCAAAGTACCGAAGCCCAACGGGAAGGCGAGGTACATCGCCTACCTGACCAACGTGTATACGCGCAGGGAGTACCGCAATCGCGGCATAGGCACACAGCTTCTGGCGCACATAAAGCAATACCTGACGCAGAAGCGGTGTGAGCTGATATTCGTGTGGCCCAGCGACAACTCCGTCAACTGGTACGAAAGAAACGGCTTCAGTGCGGAAAACGAAATCTTTGAATGTGCGCTTTGCGAGGAATAATCTCCGCTCAATGCAAACTACGTCCGCATAGACGAATTGAATTGTCCTCGCTTTATGGTATAATTACATAAGCGAAATATGCAGCAATGCTATAAAGGAGATAAAACAATGAAATCAATAAAGACCATGCTGCTTGGCATTGCTTTCCTGATTATCGCCTGCTGCGGCGTGCCCTTCTGGGTGGCAGGGGCAGGCGTCGGCGCAATCGTGTTCTTTGCGGGATTGCTCATTGGCATGGTGCTGTGCATCAAGGGCTATCTGATGAAAGAGGAATAACCGGCAAAGCGGAAGCTGACAGATAATATAGATGCTTTTATGCGAGGAATGTTCCAATGAATCCTGACTACAGAGTGGAAGCCATTGTAATTCTTCTGAATGAAGATTGTATCCTGCAAGGATATTTCCCTTTGATTCCATACAGGCATGACATAGTAAGGAATCTCAGGGAAATGGGGTGTCGCAGAAAATCGGATTGTATGAATCTTTCCGAAAAATCCCTGCTGGACATTGGTCTGCCGGACGCTGAAATGGCAGGGCTTTTCCGCCGCTTTCTGACGATGTATGACATCAAGCCGGCAAAGCTGAAAGAGATTGATGCGGTTTGCCAAACGCCCGAAGAGGCAAGCTCTTTTCGGGAGCTGTATCATTTGCCGGGTGTGAAAAGCACAAGAGCAGCGCTCTATTATAAAGCCGGTTTTCGTTCCTTGGAGATGCTTGCGCGCTCCTCTGTTGAGCAAATCGTTGCGAAAACGGAAAGTGTAATCGAAGCCGAAAACCTGAATCTGAAAGTGCCTTTGATGAAGGAAATCAGAACGCATATCGCTGTTGCCAGGGCGTTTACCGATTGCTTTGACACAGCAGAATAGCAGTGAACTGCTTGTTGTTGCGTTTAACCTGCAAACCAAAACGGAGGAGTATTATGCTGATTACCATATTGATGCAAGCAGCGCTCTGGATATGGTTTCTGGGCTGCACTATTACATACCGCATCGGCAAGCACCTGCTGGTAGAGGGCATGGGAATAAAAAGTGCCGAGTTTGTTGTGCTTTGCCTGTACAGTGCGGGATTGGCTTGCTTCCATCTTCTTCAGACTGCGGGCAAATGGATTGCGCTGGCGATACTGACGCTTTGGCTTGTAGTGCAGTTTTTTTGCCACTGGTATTACACCATCTTCGGCGCAAGTGAAGCCAAGCTGCAGGGCTACAACGACTGCTTCAAGGGTACGATGCGTATATTCCCCGTAAGCGACAAGCGGCTTGTGCCGGACTTGTACCACATCATTCTGCACATCCTTATTGCCGCAAACATCGTCCTTTGCCTTGTTTGATACAGACGGCTGTCTGTTGAAGCTGATATTTCCCAGGGCAAAAACGATGTCATTAAATTAAAAACAAACAATCAACAGGAGGTTTCTTTATGGGAAAGATAATGATGTATGCTGCGTGGGTCATCGCAGTGGCAGGCGCAATCGTTCAGCGTTTTGTTTATGAGGCACCCCGCGGTGTCTATCTGCTGTTCCTGCTCGGCTGTATCCTGCTTTGCGTTGCGGGATATTTCGTTGACAAGAAAAAGAACGAGTGCAAGAACGAGGACAAAGAAGAGGACAAAGAAGAGGACAAAGAAGAGGACAAAGAAGAGAGCAAAGAAGAACAGGAGTGATAGCGGGTTGTACCTTTTCAGTCCTGCAGTATCAAAGGAGTATAAACAATGACCTGCTATCTCATTCGCCACGGCAAAGATGACGATACCGTCAGGGGTGGCTGGAGCAGTGCCCCGCTGACCGAGGAAGGCATCGCACAGGCGGAGCGTCTGGCACTGACCCTCTCGCAGGACAAAGCTGCCGCCATCACAGCCCTCTTCTCAAGCGACCTGCCCCGCGCGATGCAGACAGCGGAGATACTGGCACAGCGGCTGAGTCTTACGGTCGCAGCACTGCCGCAATTTCGGGAAACCAACAACGGCGTTCTGGCGGGCATGAAAAACAGTGTGGCAGAAGAGCGTTACCCCGGACTGTATTGGAATACTCTGCAATGGGAAGAGCAGTACCCGGAGGGCGAAAGCCCCCGTATGTTTTACGAGCGCGTTTGCAAAGCGTGGCAGTCGTTAAAGGCAGACACAGCGCAAAAAGCAAAGGGCGATGTCGCTCTGGTGACCCATGCGGGTGTGATAGACGTGATTTTGTGCATCGAAAAGGGTGTCACCTATACCAACCGCGCACCCTGTTTCCACATAGGCAACGCGCAGTACGTCTGCGTGGAGATATAGCGCACCAGCCTGATGCGGTGCCGCAATACCTGAACAAACGGAGCAAAAGCAATGGAGTTTATCAGCAAGGAAACAATAGTGGAGCTGTCCAACCCGGGCGTGGTCTCGCGGCAGCTTCTCAATCCCGAAAACTCTTCCAGTCAGCGGGTCACCATAACCGAGGTGCATCTGGAGATTGGCGCAGTGCAGCCCAGACATACCCATGAGGCATCGGAGCAGATATGGTACGCAGTCAGCGGCACAGGAAAGCTGCTGCTTGCTGACGGAGAGGAAAAAACCTTCTCCGCAGGAGATGTGGTCAGGTTTGCCGATAAGGACGTACACGGTCTGCATAACGATGGGGCAGAGGAGTTTGTCTACATATCGGTCACCGCGCCGCCCATCAATTTCGGCTATGCCTATCAGGAGAAAAAATAGCAAAACAAGAGCCTGACGGAGGTAGAAACCATGCTGCGCAAATGCACCGAAGCGGAATTTCAGAAATACATAGACTTTGCGTATGGGCTGGCAGCCGACCCGACAAGGTCGGGCTATCCCTCCTACAGCGATGGCATCAAGACAAAAGAAATGTTCATCGCCCGCGCCGAAAAAGCCCTCTCCCGCGATACGGAAGATATTCTTCTCTTTGAATGTGGGGGAGAGGTGGAAGGGTGGATACATTACTATCATCTGCCCGAGGATAAATACCTCTCCACAGTCAGCTTCAATGTGCGTCGGCACATAGAGCAGGCATTGGACGAATTTGTCGTATTCGCGCAGGGGCAGTTTCAAGGCTGTGAGCTGATTCTTGGCTTCCCTGCGGAAAACAAAGCCGCCGCCTGTTATCTCACCTCCCATGGGTTTGAGTGCATAGAGGAAAGCATCAACACCACAGGCTACCCCCACAAGTGGGAGCCGGTCGCGGCAGACAGCAGTATCGTGCGTGTCACGCAGGACAACTACGCCCTTTTCCGTCAGCTTCACGCCGCCGCTGACGAAGATATGTACTGGAACAGCGACAGAATATTCGCCGCCCTTGAAAACTGGACGATTTTCGTAAAACTGCGCGATGGCAAAGCAGCGGGCAGCGTCTATTACACCGCCGTTGGCGATGGCTGGTTTGAGATATTCGGCATCGACATGAGGGATAACGCCTTTGACAAAGAAATCTGCCGCAGTCTTTTAGCCGCCGCGATGAACAGCGCAAAGGCGCAGGGCGGGAGATATATGACATTCTTCTGCGGCGATGAAGAGCAAAAGGTTGCAGACAAGCTGGGCTTTATGTGCGTTGGCAGATATGTCTGCTACAGGAAGCAGCTTTGACGCTGCCTTGACACATAGGTGAAACAATGAGCAAACACATTGCAAATATCATCACCGCTTGCCGTATCGTGTGCAGTACCATTCTGTTGTTTCTTTCCGCTTTCTCCCCTGCGTTCTTCGCCGTGTACCTGCTTTGCGGGCTTACCGACATGGTCGACGGAACTGTTGCGAGAAAGACCAACTCGGTCACGCCCTTTGGGTCAGGGCGGGATACAGTTGCCGATGCGGTATTCCTAACCGCCGCCGCGGTAAAGCTGCTGCCTGCAATGAACATTCCCCGCTGGCTGTGGTGGGGCATTGCAATAATCGCTGTCATCAAGACCATCAGCCTCCTGTGTGGTCGTGTACGAACAAAACGCTGGGGCTTTGAGCATACCGCCATGAACAAGGTCACAGGGCTGCTGCTATTCCTGCTACCCCTGACAGTGTCATTCATTGAACTGCGGTACAGCGCCAACGCCGTCTGCGCTGTTGCGCTGTTTTCCGCAATTCAGGAGGGGTATTATACCCTCACGGAACGCGTGGGGTGACTAGGCAGTCAATGGCACTTTTTCAATATGCAATAACAGCCGCACAGCGGTCACTATGCAGTGATTGCCGTGCGGCATTTTGCTTCACCATATCCTCACTTGGAATTGATATATACTCCGCACTCCGTCTTGAAAAAATCCGCAATGAATAGTATACTGAATGTGGTGCAGTAACATTTCCCAATGCAATCATAATACGAAAATATATAAACGAGGTGTTTACATGAAGGTAGCCGTTGTGTGGTCAAGCCCCAACAAGGACGGTCTGACCGCCTCCGCAAAGGACAGATTTATTGCGGGTCTGCGCAGTGCAGGCGTGGAGATTGACGAGATTCATCTTAATACCATGAAGCTGGAGCATTGCAAAGCCTGCGGCAACGGCTGGGGCACCTGCAACAAGACAGGCACCTGTGTCATTGCCGACGATTTTGAGGATATCTATCAGAGAATCACCGCCGCAGACGGCATCGCCTTTGTGTCGGCTGTGTACTGGTCGGAGATGACCGAGTGCATGAAGGCCTTCATCGACCGTCTGCGCCGCTGTGAGGCAACCAAGCGGCACGCACTCTCCGAGAAACGCTGTGTCCTCGTCGCCTGTGCAGGCGGTACAGGCAGAGGGTCGCTGGAGTGCCTTGAGTCCATGGAGCGTGCGCTGACCCACATGAATATGCGCGCCTACGACCGCATTTCGGTGGTGCGCTACAACAGCGACTATATCCTCCCCGCAATCGAAGCGGCGGGCGCGGTCTATGCTCAACGCCTTGAAAGCGGCTTCAATATGTACTACTGATGCAAAACAGGAGGCAGTTATGGCTTACGAGAGCTTCACGCTGAATGGTGGCATGACCCTGCCGTCCATCGGATTTGGCACCTACGATGACACCGGCGCGGACGTCGCCGCAATGATACGCAATGCCATAGACGCAGGCTATCGCTTCTTCGATACCGCGTCCATATACCAGACCGAGCGCGCACTGGGTCAGGTTATAAAGGAGAGCGGCATCCCCCGCGGCGAGTTTATCATAGAAACCAAGCTGTGGGTGGACGAGATGGGCTATGACAATGCCCGCCGTGCCCTCGAGGCCTCGCTGCAGCGGCTAGGCACCGACTACGTTGACCTGTACCTCATTCACTGGCCCCGCCAGACAGGTGCCTGTGACGAGGACTGGAAGTCCCTTGATGCCGAAACCTGGCGGGCAATGGAGCAGATGCAGAGCGAGGGCATGATAAAGGCTCTTGGCTGCAGCAACTTCCTGCCCCATCATCTGCAGCCGCTGCTTGCAAATTGCAATCAGCCCCCCGTGGTCAACCAGCTTGAGCTGCACGTCGGCTATATGCAGGCAGAAGCGGTCGCCTGCTGCAAGGCTAACGGCATTCTGCCCATAGCGTGGGGACCTCTGTGTCGCGGACGTAATATACCTGCAGAGGTGTCAGAAACCCTTGACTATGCAGTCAAAAGGTACGGCAAAACCCGCCAGCAGATATGCATCAGATACCTGATGCAGTGCGGAATCATGCCTGTGCCCAAGTCTGCCTCGCCGGAGCATATGAGGGATAACCTTGATGTCTTCGACTTCGCCATATCCGATGAGGACATCATGCTGATGAGCTGCATACCGCAGACCGCGTGGATGGGTGAGCACCCCGACCTGCGCATACCCACCGCAAAGAGCAACCCCAATCAGTAAACAGGTCAGCAATCCCGCCAAAGGAGGGTCATCAATTGCTGCTTTTTGGAAGGACACAGATGTTGTCCCAATATTCATACGAAGAAGCGGTGGCATTTCTCATGCGCAGTGGCTTTGACGGCGCGGAGATAGGCGCGTTGGACAAAAGCTTTATGCCCCGTACGGAGTTCTACGCCGATGGCTTTGCGGAGAAAATGCGGGAGACCCTTAAACGTAGCGAGGTCAGGGGCTTCTCCGTAAGTATGCATAAGGATTACACCGAGTCGCCGAAGGCGTTTGCCCTCGCCTTCGATGCGGTGGGCATAGCCGCAAAGCTGGGCGCACAGGTGCTTATCATCAACGGAGCAAAGCGCGATGACAGCCGTGAGTACGACCGCCAGTGGGAAGAGATGCGGCTTGCGCTGGGCAGGCTTGCCGCCGAGGCAGAGAATGTGGGCATAAAGCTGGCGGTGGAGCTTGAGCCGGGCTTTGTGGTGGACAACACCGACCGCCTGCTGCGGATGCTTACTGAGGTGGGCTCTTCCGCTGTGGGGGCAAACTGCGACATAGGTCATGTGTTTCTGCAGGACGCCGACCCCATGGAGGCAATAGAGCGCACCGCGCCGTACATCTTCCACTGCCATGTGGAGAATATGCCCACGGGCGTGCATGACCACCTCGTCCCGTGGGAGGGTGACATGGACATGGCGCGGTATATGCACAAGCTGCGCGACATCGGCTTTGACGGCGGCATGAGCCTCGACCTCTACAAGTACGACTATCAGGAGGTGTGCGCCCCCTGCGCCCAATACCTCCGCCGCTTCATGTGAGCCCATAGGCTCGAAATATGATAAAGAAAGAAGAATAGAGATTTGAAAACGAAAGCTGCCCTGTCTGTAATCATGTCAGGCGTACTGTGGGGCATCATCAGCTTTTTCATCAAGGAGTTGTCCGCCGCAGGGCTGGACTCGCTGCAGATAACCGCAGTGCGTATGCTGGTTTCCTTTCCCATCTTTGCGGTGCTGCTTGCGGCAAAAAGCCCCGACAAGCTGCGCATAAGACTGCGCGATATATGGCTGTTTGTGGGCACAGGCATTGTCAGCATTGTGCTGTTCAATGTGTGCTACTTCTACACAATGATTCACAGTCAGGTGTCGGTGGCGGTGGTGCTGCTGTACACCTCGCCGGTATTCGTCATGCTGCTGTCGGCACTGCTTTTCAAGGAGCGCATAACGCTGCAGAAAACCGCCGCCCTGCTTATGACGCTGGCGGGCTGTGCGCTGACCGCAGGCATCGCATCGGGCGGCAGCTTTGCAATCACCCCCACCACGCTGCTCACAGGACTGTGCGCCGGCTTTTTCTACGGCCTGTACACCATCTTCGGTCAGGCGGCGCTGAAAAGGTACGACACCCTCACCGTCACCGCCTACACCTTCCTCTTCGGTCTCATCGGCACTTTGCCTATGAGCCGCCCCGCGGCAATAATCGGTATATTCAGAAGCAATCCCTCGATAATGCTCTGGTGTCTGGGCATCGGCATCTTCTGCACCGTCATACCCTACTTCCTCTACACATGGGGACTCAAGTCGGTGGAGGGCGGAAAGGCTGCCATTCTCGTGGCAGTGGAGCCTCTCGTGGGTGCGGTCATCGGTATGTGCTTCTGGCGGGAAAGCCATGACGCACCCAAGCTGATCGGCATCGCCCTCATCATCGGTGCGATAGTGCTGCTCAATATAAAGAGCAGTGAGAAGAGCAGTGAGAAGAGCAGTGAGCCGTCGCCCCGCAAACAAACCAAATAAAGAAAAAACAGAAAAAATCAGAGGCTTTCGGCATTGCCGAAGACCTCTGATTTGTCTTTTGGGGGATAATAGTTTGAATTATTCGTCAACAAACTTTCTGATGCCGGCAACCTCCGAAACAGGCAGGGAGAAGCATATCGCGCCAACGTGGGTGGAGGTACCGCACTTTTGGTTGATGTTCTTCATAATCTCCGACTTCTTCGCGGAGGAAGCCAGAATGTAGATCATGTCCTTCTCTTCCGCGAGGGAAACACCGTAGAATCTTTCGGCGTGCTGCTTGCCGGTGCCCTTTGCGTGTATCACTGTGCCGCCCGTCGCGCCCGCGTCTCTTGCCGCGTCCATAACAAGGTCGGAAAATCCCTCGTTGAGGATAACAACTATCAGTTCGTTTTCAAAATTCATGTCCGGTGTCCTGCCTCCTATCTCCTGTCCTTCGGTCAGATAAGCCAACGTACTGCCGCCGCTGACGCTCTTGATGGGTATTGCCGCCACCACGCCGTTTCCGGGAATGTCGATAAACAGCTTGCGCTTTGCCGATTTCATCAGATTCTTCATGGAAGGCTCGCTCGCCACGGTGCTGATTATCGCCTTATCGGTCTGCTGCAGGTCGTACAGCGAGAGATGCTCGGTGCTGGCAGTGCCAAAGCCGAGGTTATTCATCGTTACGGAAAGCTTCAGGCTGCTGCATATGTCAAGCATTGCCCCCGCCTTCTCTCTGTCCACGATGCTCATTACATAGTACAGAATCAATTACGCCACCTCCCACAGCTCAATGGTCTCATCGTCCGCATACTCGCTGACGAAGTCCAGTGTCGGCTTCTCTGCGGGCTTCATCATTGCCACAGCACCCATCACCTGAACGGTAATCAGCGGCATCATGGCAACCATCGCCACCAGACCGAATGCGTCGGTCATTACGTTGCCGCCAACCGCGCTGCACGCGCCCATTGCAAAGGGCAGCATGAAGGTGGCGGTCATCGGACCGGAGGCAACACCGCCGGCGTCAAAGGCGATGGCGGTAAAGGTGGGCGGCACAAAGAATGCCAGCAGCAGTGCCACAGCGTAACCGGGCACCACAAACCAGAGAATGGAAATGCCGGTCAGCACACGAATCATTGCAAGACCCATCGCCAGCGTTATGGCGATGGAGAGGGTTATTCCCATCAGCTTTTCGGAGATAGCTCCCGCGCTCAGCTCGGAGACCTGCTTGGTCAGCACATGTACCGCAGGCTCAGCCTTGATGATAAACCAGCCCATCAGCATTGCCAGCGGGACAAGCAGCCATTTCATGTTGTCGTTAATTATGGTGCCGCCCAGCACATAGCCAAGGGAGGAAAAACCTACATTAACGCCGGTCAGGAACATCACCAGACCTACATATGTATACCCCACACCGATAACGATTCTGAACAGATGCCGCCGGTGCAGCTTGAGGGAGAATACCTGAAAAAGCAGGAAAAAAGCGAAAATCGGCAGAAGAGCAAGGGCAACCTCGCCCAGATAGTCGGGCAGAGCATGGAGATAGCCCCAGCCAAGGTCAACCGAATCCTCAAAGCTGTGCAGTATCATGGAAGAGGATTCTGCCGCGTCTGTCTGATAAATGAAGCCCAGTATAAGCACCGAGAGAATCGGACCGATGGAGCAGAGTGCCACCAGACCGAAGCTGTCGGACTTGGCGTTTTCGTCGCTTCGGATAGATGCCACACCCACGCCGAGGGCAATGATAAAGGGAACGGTCATAGGACCTGTGGTCACGCCGCCCGAATCAAAGGCGACCGAGAGGAAGTCGGGGTCGGATAGCCCCGCAAGGGCGAACACGATTGCGTAGAACACTATCAGCAGCCACTTCAGCGGCACAGAGAACAATATTCTCAGCATACTGACTATCAGGAAAAGTCCCACGCCCACCGATACCGTTACGATAAGCACTGCCTTGTCAATGGACGGAGCATTGGCGGCAAGCACCTGCAAATCGGGCTCGGCTATGGTTATCGCAATGCCAAGAACAAAACTGAGCAGCACAATCAGCCACAGCTTGCGTGATTTCGTCATCTTCGCACCGATGTGGTTGCCTATCTCGCTCATGGAAAGCTCCGAGCCGATGGTGAACAGCCCCATGCCCACGATAATCATAACAGTACCGATGGCAAAGGAAAGCAGCAGTCCGCTGCTGACCGGCACCGCAAAAAGGCACAGTACAAAAACAATCAGAGCAATAGGCATTACCGATGCTATCGATTCCTTCAATTTATCTCTGAAAAAGCTGTGCTGAGGCAAAGCTGACCACCTCGTTATCTTGAATATTTGCCGATACTGTCAGGGAATATATGCGCCCGACAGCATTATATATTATTGTAATCCACTTGCTCCGCGGCTGTCAATAGCTGCGGTGCATCGAATTATACTTATTTATATATATACGCCTGCAAACAACCTTGTGTATGACAAATGTGACAAAATGCACAAGTTAACAGTGTTTTTTGGGGAGTCTTATTGACATAGGGTGAAATGATAGCTATAATAAGTACAACTTACCCCATTGGGGCGACCTGCGTGCGCAGGTGGAAAGGAGCTTTTATGGATTGGAATTTCACACTGGCAAACTACGGACCGGTTTGGGCGTTTATGGTACAGCTTGGCCTGCTGCTGATAGCCATGCTTATTGGAAACCTTCTGAGGCGATGCATTCCCCTTTTCCGCAAGTGTCTGATTCCCTCCGCGCTGCTGGGCGGTGCTGTTCTGCTGGGTGCGGATCTCCTCTGCAAGCGTTATCTGAACTATGAGCTGGTGGACAACCAGACCATGCAGGTTGTAACCTACCACGCACTGGCAATCGGTTTCGCGGCAATGTCCCTTAAGACCGAAAAGACTGCCAAGAGCCAGAAATCTCAGGTAATGGAATTCGGTGCCTATCAGGGCGGTATGTATATGCTGCAGGCGTGTGTCGGTCTTCTCATCACCATCGGTATGTTTGTGGCAACCTACTATTTCAAGGTCAACGGCGAGAGCATCGTCTCCTACATCTGCGGACTGATTCTCCCCCTCGCCTTTGGTCAGGGCCCCGGCAACGCGCTTACCTGGGACATCAACTACACCAATACTCCTGAAGCAATGTTCACCGGCAACGGCAGCTTCGGTCTGTCGCTGGCTTCCATCGGCTTTGTTGTCGCATCGGTCTTCGGCGTGCTGTACATAAACATCTTCAAGAAGCGCGGCATCGAGCGCGGCGGCATCGCAGTGCGCACCGGCAGCGAGGTGCAGCAGGAAGAGACCGAGGAGGAAATCCCCGACAACGAGTCTGTGGACAAGTTCTCCATTCAGATGGGCTTTGTGGCACTGGCATATGCCTTTGCCTTCGGCTTCATGTGCCTGCTGGCAAACCTCTCCGAGTTCACCAACAAGATCGGCTGGGGCTTCAACTTCCTGTGGGCAGCCATTGCCGCCATGGGCATCAAGGCTGTTGTCAACTTCCTGCGCCGCAAGAAGGTTATGAGCCGTGGCTACATCAACAACTATCAGATGGACCGCATTTCCGGCTTCACCTTCGACCTGATGATCGTGGCAGGCGTCGCCGCCATCGAAATAAACGATGTCAAGAGATACATTGTTCCCATCGTGGTGCTTAGCGTTATCGGCTGCATCATCACCCATATCTATACCCGCAAGGTCGCAAAGGCGTGCTTCAAGGGCTTTGAGCATGAGTTCTTCCTTATGAGCTTCGGCACAATGACCGGTACCGCCTCCAACGGCATGATTCTGATGAAGGAAAT
>SVPT01000106.1 GCA_015065695.1 Oscillospiraceae bacterium
AGATAAGCCTCCGCGGTTGCTCCGTTATTGAGGAAGAGCCACAGCTTTTCCATAATCGAGTCGCCTGCGTACACTATCTTGTCGTCCCTGTCAATGAGGATAATGCTGCCCGCAGTGTGCCCGGGCATGGAGAAAATTTCCAGTCGCTTGCCGCCAAGGTCAATTACGTCACCCTCCGCAATGGTTTTCGCTTCGGCAAACCGTACAGCGGCAAGGTCAATGGTGTCAATGATGTCGCCAAAGCTTGTCCTCACCCAAGGCTGACTGATATACTGCGGAAAGCCTGCGACAACCCTGCGGTAGAGGTCGTGGTCGGCACTGTGCATCAATACAGTGGGGAAGAAGCGGTTGCCCAGCACATGGTCGATGTGCCCGTGGGTGTTGACAACCACTGTAGGCAAGTCGGTCAGCGAGCGCACTACAGCAGGCAGGTCACCGCCGCCGTAGCCTGTGTCAATAAGGCAAGCCCTCTCGCTGCCGCATACCAGATACATGGAAGCCTGCCAGTTTTCATATATCTTCCACGCCGATTGGCTGATGCTCTCAATGCTGAAATAGTCTGCTTTGGGCATAGGTACGCCACGCTTTCATCTATAGTATAGCATCATTATAATCAAATGAAGAGATAATGTCAATCACCGCCACAAGTCTTGACTGCAGCAGTTTTTTCGTGTATGCTGATTAATGGTATGCTATCATATTGAAATATTGTGAGGTGCTGAAACAGTGCAAAATGTGCTTATTACAGGGGCAGGCAGAAGCTATGCCTTGGGTTATAACCTTGTCCTTCGCTATCTGGAAAATGGCGATACCGTTGCCGCAACGGTCAGAAAGCCCTGCGAGGAGCTGGAGCAGCTTTGCGCAAAGTATCCCGACAGACTTATTATACTTACCATGGACATCGGCAGCACCGAGTCTGTCACCCGCGCCTATGAAGAACTGTCCGCTCGGCTTGATCATATTGACCTGATAGTCAACAATGCGGTGTCGGTTTCTCCCGACTGCGACAAAGGCTTCTTTGATGCCAACCTTGACTACATAGCCCGCACAGTGGACATCACTGCCGTAGGCGCAATGCGTGTCATCAAGGCATTCTATCCCATGCTCAAGCGCAGTGCGGGCACCGCCCTCATCATCAACATATCCTCCGAGGCAGGCAGCATCAGCAAGTGCTACCGCACCAATCTGATTGACTATGGCATGGCAAAGGCCGCCCTCAATATGGCAACGATGAATCTCCACAACACCTTTGCCGATGACCCGCAGATAAACATCTTCTGCGTACACCCGGGCTGGATACGCACCGATGGGCGGGAGGACAACCCCGCTCCGCTGTCATCCTATGATGCCGCGGAGATACTGCGCAAGCTGTTTGAGGAGCGCCGCGAAGACCTGACAGGTCACAGATTCATCACCAACCTCGGCGAGGACTATCCCTTCTGAGCCAAGGCGAAAAGCACGCAAAAGCAAGAGGATAAACAAGGAGAACTCCACGATGAAAAAAGCAAGGATAACCGTGCATCCCTCCTATAAAATCGGCGAAATCTCCCCCAGAATATACGGCGCGTTTCTTGAGCCCATCGGCTCTATGGTCAACGGCAGTATGTTCAACCCCAAGCACCCCGAAGCCGATGAGCTGGGGCTGCGCAAGGATCTGACGAGCGAACTGCGCGAGGCAGGTTTGCCCTGTGTTCGTCTGCCCGGCGGCAACTTTGTTTCCGGCTGGGACTGGAAGGATTCCATCGGCCCCATGAGCGGCAGAAAGACCCATCTCGACAGAGCATGGGCGCAGTATATACCCAACGATGTGGGGCATGATGAATATCTGCAGTGGGCAGAGCGTGCAGGCGCAGAAGCTATGTATACCGTAAACCTCGGCACAGGCACCCTTAAGGACGCCGCCGATTGCATTGAATATACCAACTTCCCCGCAGGAACATATTGGTCGGACCTGCGCAGGGAGTATGGACGCAAAAGACCGTACGGCGTAAAGGTGTGGTATCTGGGCAACGAAATGGACGGCCCATGGCAGATAGGCTCCTACGAGCGTGACCCCAGAGGCTACGGCGTGCTTGCTCACGAAACCTCCAAGATGATGAAATGGACCGACCCCTCCATCGAAACCGCCGCCTGCGTTTCTTCATCACCATTCCTCAACCACTATCCCGACTGGGATATGCAAGCGCTTCAGGAGTGCTACGAGCTGGTGGACTACATCTCCATGCACCACTACCACTGCGCCCTGCCCGGTGACATTCCCGCGCTGATGGCGGGCTATCAGTCCTACGAGGAGTATATCCGCACCGAGATTGCCCTGTGCGATTATCTGAAAACCAAGCTGCACGCCCCCAACACCATGATGCTCTCGCTGGACGAATACAGCAGCGGTATGCGCCCGCAGGGCGAGTGGCATCTTGGTATGCGCGGCAACCAGAATGCCGTCAATTTCTGCAGCTTTGAGCGTTTTGACAAGTATATCCGCCACGACCCCGATGACTGGAGTACCCGCCGTATGCCGCCATGGGGCTATGAGATGGCGCGTGCCCTTGCCAACTCCTCTACAAGACTTACCATGCTGCGCCATGCCGACCGCGTAAAGATTGGCTGCTCAACAGGCGGTATAGGTGAGCTGTGCGCCAGCGACCGCGAGCATACATGGAAGCCCATGGCACACTATCCTTTCACCCACCTGATACGCTACGGTCAGGGAATTTCGCTGATGCCCGTGGTGGACTGTGAGAAATATGACGTGCCCGGCTACGCAATCGACGACATGAACCAGTACACAGGCTTTGAGAATGTGGATTACATTCAGAGTGCCGCCGCCCTCAACGAGGCAGCAGGGGAGATGACCGTATTTGTCATCAATGCCGACACCGAGGCGCAGCACCAGCTTACGCTGGACGCACGCGGCTTTGAGGGATGGCGCTTTGTGGAGCATATCCATATGTTCAGTGCCGACCCTGATGCCATCACCTCCTACGATGCCCACAGCGCAGTGCTGCCCACAGTAAATACAGCCGCAGTATGCGAAAAGGGCACAGTGACAGCTATGCTTGAGCCCCTCTCGTGGAATGTGTTCCGCTTTGAGAAATAACCTATAAGAAATAAAGGAAAGAAAGAGAAAATTATGAAAAAACGAATTATTGCATTATTAGTGTCCGTAGTGCTTCTGCTGTCCGCGCTGACAGGTTGTACAGACAGTGCGACTTCCAATGAATACGAACCATCAGTAGAGAATGTCGTTGTAAGCGATACCAATTCAGAGGAAGAAGTGACGGTAGATGTCAACGCCGCCGCAGAGCAGGCATATATGGATTTCCTTGCCGGAAAAAGCAAAGTGAAAACCGCTGAAAGCTTCCGCAAGGACGATGCCGAATATAATTACGACGGTCTGCTCTATGGCGAATACAGCTTTGATGAAATGAAGAGCATCATCGAAGAGTTTGAAATGACTACATCATCGGCGAAGTATGCCCTCCTCGACTTGGGTCAGGACGGGGTAAAAGAGATGGTGCTGCGCTTTGAAAGCAATGAGCCTAACTATATGAACTGGACCGGAATACTGCACTACAACGGCAGCGGTCTCGACCTTAATTACTATTACGAGGACGGTTACAGAACATTCGCTCATCTGTACGATTCCGGCTGGCTTTGTACAGGCGGCTCGATGGGTGCAGGTGCGGGCGTTACTTCGATAATCGGCTTTGACGGCAAGGGCGTTGGTAGCGAACTGTTCAGCGTGTACAGCTACTATGGTACTTTCGTGGATTCCATCGGCTACGACCTGTCTGATGATTGGTACAGTATGGAGAGCGGTTTCAGCGAAAACTATATCGGTGATTTTTTTGTCCGTGAGTACAAAGATGGTGAAAGCGTGAAGCTGTCGGTAAGCGACTGGAGCGAGGACGAAGCCATGCGCGCTGAAGAGGAAGCGATGATTGACCGATTTGTCAGCCTTGGTGCGCAGCTTATTGCCGAAGAAGAGATGGACAGACTCAGCTCACTCGCCCCATATGAATCGGCAGAGGTCGTTTGGACTGACCTTTGAGAATCGTGAGTAAACAGAGCTATGGATTTACAGTACAAGAACGGCACGCAGTGCTTCAACTGCCGCGTGGTAGGCGTGTGCGTCAAGGAGGGCAAAATCCTGCTGGGCAGACTGCGCAGTGATGACTACTGGACACCCCTCGGCGGCAAGCCAAAATTCGGAGAGCCGACAGAGAGCGCAATACTGCGCGAATACCAGGAGGAAACAGGTGCCGCCCTGCATATCGACCGCCTGCTGTCGGTAATCGAAAACTTCTTCACGCTTGACGGTAACCGCTGGCATCAGTACATCTTCTTCTACCTGCTCACCGACCCCGACAACAGCCTTGCGCTCTTCGAAGGCGAACGCGCACTGCTTGACGAAAGCAGCGCCGTCTACCGATGGTTTCCCATCAGCATACTGGACACCGTCACAATTAAGCCCGATTGCATCAGAAGCATCATAGAAAACCTGCCGGACGATGTTGACCATATAGTCAATGTAGATTGACGCAAATAAAAAGAGATAACAGACACTTTCTCACCCACAAAGTGCGGGAGAGGGTGTCTGTTATCTTTTTTAGTCAACAAACCATTCAAATTCATCATCAAGCAAATCAAAGCCGATGTACTTGTCAATCAGCGCAGCTTCTTCCTCCGGAGTCAATAATGCATACCACTCACCGTATTTACATTCTATGTGCTTCAAACTCAAGCCGCATAACATATCAATGACATTGATGTATTCATCGCGGATAATGCCCCTGAAAATGGTTTTCCATTTCTCCAGCAGGACTTTCAGTTCTGTTTCGCTTATCTGATAAGATTCAGCTTTCTCTTCATCCAGATAGAAATCCGAGCTTGCAGCATACTCAATTATCTGTCGCAGTATCGCATCTTCGGTGTTCTTTGCGTAATATACCCCGGTTGTTTCCGCACATTCGCATAAACCGACGGCATACTCTTCACCATCGTCCGCAATAACCCACACCCACTTGTCCCCTGCGCCTGTGTGCGCAAAAGGCACTATCGCCTCGGACTCGCCTTCTTCATGCTCGTATTCAAGAATCTTATCTATCGGACTCCATTCCATTTCATACAGCCACGCATAGGAATCGCTTTGCGCATCTGTGTATCCCCTCTCGTCTATTTTCCGATAAACAAGAGGAATTTGTATTTTTCTGTCAGTCATTCTGCTCGCTCCTGATGATAAAATTCTGGTTTGTGATATGTAGATAAGAAAAGCACTGCCTTGCCACATAGCAACAATTGCGACCGTTTATCTAAAGAATAAAGAAAAAAGAATAAAACAGAAACGCCCAAGTAACATTGCGCGAATTTATTATCTATTCATTATTCTTTATTCTCTATTATTTAAGCCAACAGGGAGGGCTCCGAAGAGCCCTCCCTGTTGGCGTTTCTGGCCCGCTCGGAGGGATTCGAACCCCCGTTCTTCAGAATCGGAATCTGCTGCGTTATCCAACTGCGCCACGAGCGGAAATTATACCATCGGTACCGCTGTCCTGCGAACCGAACGCATTTAATTATACCACAACTGCTCATGCTTTGCAAGCAGATTTATCTCTCCGCACCCAAAAACAATCCGACCCCGTGCCCCAGTAATCTTCCCCAAAACCTAAAATAGACCAGTTTTCATCAAAAAACCACCGCTCAGCAGTGTTTCAGCAGCCAGCGTGCCACGCCGTCCTCGTTGTTGCCGCCTATGACACCGGTTGCCGCCGCTTTCAGTTTGGGCACAGCGTTGGCAACAGCGTAAGCCTCGTCCGCCGCCATGAACATGGGCAGGTCGTTGACGCCGTCACCGAAAACCACCACGCGGTCACAGCCCAGACGCTGCTTCAGCTCGCCGATTGCATTAGCCTTGGAGCAGCCCGCAGGCATGATTTCCAGCCACTGTGAGCCATCGTAGATGTCTTTCTGATAAACGCAGTAGTATGTGTCGCGCCATTTCTCGTAGATGGGCAGAAGCACGTCAGCCGAATCGATGCAGGTGATGTAGAATATCTCGCCTGCGCGAAGTTGCTCAATGGTTTCCACCGAGCGCAGACGGACATCGCTGCGGGAGAGTATGAGATTGCGTGTAGGCGCATTGCTCCTGTCCAGTATGTAGGAAGAACGCTCACGACCGTCAACCATCGCGTACACAACGGGAATGTTGCCCGTAGCGAAAATGTCGTCCAGCACAGCCTGCACGTCCTCGCCGAAGGTGTGGCAGCTCATAATCCTGCCGGTGGAGTTGTCGCAGGTGAAGATGCCGTTGTACACGATAAGCGGCACACGAACCTCCAGCCCCTCTGTCACCTTGTGAGCGGTGTACCACGACCGTGCAGTGGCGTAGGTGAAGAGCATACCACTCTCCGAAAGCTCGTTGATGGTGCGTATGGAAAAGTCGCTCATACGCTGGTCGCTGCCCAGCAGAGTACCGTCAAGGTCGGAAACATACAGTGTTTTCATATGCCTGTCCTTTCCTTTGGGTGATAAGTAGGTCTCAGAAAAACTTCCTGAAATTAAGCTGCTGCTTGCCGCCGTCATAACCGCAGCGGCGATAGAATTCATGCGCGCCGGTGCGGGTTGCGCCCGATACCAGACGCACACCCACCGCGCCGGTTTCGCGTGCCCACTCCTCAACACCGTCCAGCAGTGCCCGACCGATGCCCTTGCCCCTGTGCTGCGAGGAAACCGCAATGCCCATGATATTCTTCATGTGTGGCATATAGGTAAGGTCGTAGTCGTTGGCATGGACATAACCCACCACAGCCCCATCAGTCTCGGCTACAAGAATAAGGTCGCTGTCCCGACCAAGCAGCAGCTCAAGCTGACTGCGCACCACCTGCGGGGGCAGGTCGTAGCCCATCTCCTCTCGGTTAAGGCGGCGAATGCTGTCGGTATCATCAATAGTGCAGCGGCGAATAATGTAATCCATGAGAAATCCTTTCTACAGCAGCTCAATGAGCCGCCGCACATCGTCCATGTCGGTTGCCCAGCTTGTGGCAATGCGTATCACTGTGCGGTTTTCGTCATATTTCTCCCAGAAGCTGAACTGTGCCTCACGGCGCAATTGCTCCAGCCTGTCGTTTTCCAGCACGACAAATATCTGGTTGGTGGGCGAGTCAATGAAGAAGGTGTAGCCCTTCTCACGAAGAGCCTGTTTGATGGGTGCGGCGCAGCGTATGGCGTTGCCGCCGATTTCCTCATACAGCCCGTCAGTGAACAGTGCATCAAAC
>SVPT01000107.1 GCA_015065695.1 Oscillospiraceae bacterium
AGAAGCAGTACCCCACCTTCATTGACGAAACAGCAGAGCTGTACGACAAAATCGCCATCAGCGCAGGGGCACGGGGCTGCCAGCTTATCCTCAGCCCCCAGCACCTTATGGAATATGTGGGCGCACAGCCGTGCGACATTGCGCGGTAGATTTACAAATTAGCGAAAGAGGGATTGGCTATGACAGGCAGAAAATTCAATATTATAAAAAGAACAGCGGCATTTCTCCTCGCCCTCGCCCTGCTGCTGACCTCTGTATGGTCGGCGGGCTGCAGCCTCTCTGACGAAACACCCTACGACGGCCCCGTCATGACCGACATCACCCATTGCGGCGGCAATGAATACAAAGGCATCTTCGATGGCAATGAGTATGACTTCCTGCTCTGCCTTCCCGAAAGGCAGGAGGACAGCGCACCTGCACCGCTGGTGGTCATGCTGCACGGCTACGGCAATACCGGCGAATACTTCCGCACCGTCACCGCCATGGACAAGGCGGGCAATGAGCGGGGCTATGCGATAGCTTTCCTCACCTCCCCCTCTGCCGAGTGGAATTCCGGTATAGGCATTTCCGACAAGGACGATGTGGGCTTGATAAAGGCGTTCGCGGTGGGTCTGCAGCAGCAGTTCAATCTGGACAGCAAAGCCACCTTTGCCGCAGGTTTCAGCAACGGCGGCTTCATGGTGCAGCGTCTTGCGGCAGAGGCTTCCGATGTATTTGCGGGCGTTGCTTCTGTGGCAGGAATGATGCCGCGCGCCGTGTGGCAGAACCGACCGGAGAAAACCGACATCAGCGTGCTGATGGTTTACGGCACCGCCGATGACGTAGTGCCAATGCACCTCAACGGCTCTGCCGCCACCTCGCCCAACCCCGCTATCGAAGATGTTACGGAATACTGGGCATCTGCCGCAGGTCTCGCCGAGGTCACCACCGCCGACCTGTCCCCCAAGGCGGTGTATACCCAATATACCAACAGGGCGCAGAGCAGGTTTGTGGGAACCATCGTCATTGACGGCGGCGGACATTCGTGGACGGAAGAAAGCATTTCGGGCTTCAATCTCAATGAAGCCATTCTGGACTTTTTCGATAAGGTCGGACAGTGACGTTTTTCGTTGGCGACAGTGTGCAAAACGAAAGCAAGTGGATACACACCCGACAAACAGCAATACAATGGAGAAATAAGCATGAGCATCACCCAGACCTTTTACGACAATCTTGCCTCTCAATACGACAAGCTGTTTCTTGACTGGCAAAGCACAACAAAGGAGCAGGCGGCAATGCTGGAAGGGCTTTTTTCCGCACAGGGCTTTGACAAATCCGCGCATATTCTGGACTGTGCCTGCGGAATAGGTACACAGGCAGTGGGGCTTGCCATGCTGGGCTACAGCGTTACTGCTTCCGACATCAGCGAGGCAGAGCTTGCCGAAGCCCAAAAGAGGGCAGAGAAGAATAAAGTACAGATAAGGTTTGAGAAAGCCGATTTCCGCGCTCTGTCGGACACCTTTGACGAGCGGTTTGACATCGTGATTGCCATGGATAACGCACTGCCCCATATGCTCACCGCAGACGCACTGAAATGCGCGATAACGAGCATCACAGACCGCGTTGCGGAGGGCGGCATATTTGTTGCAAGCATCAGGGATTACGATGCTTTGCTCGAGGCTAAGCCGCCCTATTCGCCTCCATATATTCACAAAACCTGCAAGGGGCAGAGGGTGTCATTCCAGACATGGGAATGGAACGGCGACAACTATAAGCTGATTCAGTATATCATTGATGACGAGGACACTCTGTACACAGGCAGATTTGAATGCGAATACAGAGCCACCCGCAGAGGGGAAATGACAGAGCTGCTTCTGGCGAGCGGCTGCAGAGAAGCAGTGTGGCTCTTCCCAGAGGAAACAGGCTTCTATCAGCCCATCGTGATAGCAAGAAAATAACGCTTTTACCCCGACCCCACGCGGAAAAACATGAAAATACCCGAAAGGTGCAGCCTATGAAAACCATAACAATCTGCGGCAGTATGCGCTTTTCCGCCGAGATGCAAACCATTGCCTTTGAGCTGGAAGCAGTCAGGGGCTATAACGTGCTGCAATGCACCTACAATGCCGCTGACTTGCCGGTCAATGTACAGATGCTCGACCGCCTTGAGGCAGCGCATCTGAGAAAGATACAGCTGAGTGATGCCATCTATGTGGTGGACATAGGCGGCTACATCGGTCAGTCGGTGACAAAGGAAATCCAATATGCCCAAGCCCTTGGTAAGGAAATCCTGTATTACAGCGAAGAAAAGCAGAGCGGGCTGTGGTGAAAGCCCCTTGCCGACCTGTACATAATCAATAATCTCCCCCCCAAAAAAACAAACCTACGGAGCATACAGAATTTATGACCGATTACAGCTATTTGCAAAGTCTGATAGACCAAGTCAGGGAAATCCGCAAGCAGACAGCCTTTCAGGAAATCGACCTTGCGGAATGTGCGATTTTCTATATGCCTACAAAAAAGACCTCCTATGTCGGGTTCAGACAAGGCTGTCGTGACCAATTGATTCGCAGTCAGAACGGCATGACCGAATCGGACAAAATTCGTTCAACGACAAAGGATTACCTCAGGTACATCAGAAATGCAAACGGTGAGCTTCTGCGCATTGACAGCTTCAACAAGGGCAGGGTCGACTGCGTATTTCAGGTGTGCCGGACGGAGTCTGTGCGGTATTTGCTGCCCTTTTCTGAAAACGGAGGCTATTATCCCACCTACGCCTATGCCACAAGGTATGAAGCAGGGCGCGTTGCAGAGGAATACATGGTGAACGGCAATCAGATAGTGTATGAAGCCTACAGCTATACATCGGACAACAGTGCTGATTACTTCAGAATCAACTATGTTGCAGGCGGGAATTATCCTGTCAGAGAAACGGAAAAGGGGATATTTTACCTCAGTCCGCTGTCATATGAGGAAACCTTCAGCGACACCTGGCTCAATCACAGGTAGTATTTGTGCCCGCCCCTTTGACTCTTGCTCCCCCTCCTTTTCCCTCTCAATCAAATCACAAAAACAAGAAAAACAAAAGTATAAAACTCCCCCTGACGGAATATGCATTGAGCAAAGTAACCGTCCGGGGGAGTTGTTTGTTTATGAAAAAAGCTATCAGGAATACAGTGCGTGTCATAATGACGGCGGCAGCGATGTTGTGCATAGCAGTGCTGTGCGGCTGCAACAGCGAGGGTGGAATACTGCATAAGCCCGCCCCCGCGCCCGACCTCACCACAGTGCGGCAGGTCTATTCCGACAGCGGCGTCACCATCGAGATGGGCGATATGCATACCGTGCCGCCCGCCGTTTCGGGCAGCGATGCAGACTGCTGCCTGCTGTTTGTCAGGCTGACCAACAGCGGCACCGAGTCGGTCGCCATATCCAGTCAGCTTTGCATCGAGGTCAGCAGCGGCGGTGCGCCCTGCCAGTGCATCAGCCCAAAGGATAGCCGCATCACTGCGGTGCAGGAGCACGACAGCTTCCCGCCGCTGGACGGTCTGGTCAGACCGGGCGAAACGCGGGAGGGTTACATCGCCTTTGTCGCCCCCGCAGACAGCACAGCTTTCGATTTCCGAATGGCACTGGACTATGCCGATAACGTGTGGGTGGAGTTTTCGTTCTGAGGTGTGTAGGTTACGCCATTCCCCAAATGACAAAATACCCTCTTGACAAAGTGGTAACTAGTTGCTATACTGCTTGCAGTAACTAGTTACCGCATGGAGGTTTGATATGAAAATCGAAGAGATGTTCGAGGCGTTTGGCTGCGACACCGCCAGCCGCATGGGCGGTATATTCACCAGTCTGTTCATTCTGCAGAACCGTATGCAGACCGCCTGTGAAAAGCTGCAGACCGAAATATCCATGAAGCAGTGGCTGCTGCTTGCAATGCTTGGGGTGTGTCCCCAGCCGCACACACTGACCAATGTGGGAAGCCTGATGGGCTGTTCCAGACAAAACGTAAAGAAGCTGGTGTCTGCGCTGGAAAAGAAGGGCTTTGTGCGGCTGACCGCAGGCAGCCAGAATGCGGTTCATGTGGAGCTGACGGAGGAAATCCACCGATATATGGAATCAATCAGTACCCGCCACACCAAGGCGCTGGCACTGCTGTTCGAGGATTTTTCGGAGGAGGAGATCGAGCAGCTTTTCCGCCTGTACACCAAGCTGTATGCAGGTGTCAGCCGTGTGGAAGAGTACGCAGAGGAGTTTTAGGGAAATGAAAAGGACAAGGAAAGCGAGGAAAAAGACAGTGTACGTTGCAATAGGTGCCGCCCTTGTGATAATCGGCGCAATAATGATATGGTTCAATATCCCCTATTCGCCGGTGGTGCGCCAATTTGAAAGAGATGTCCAAAGGTTTTCGGTGCAGCAGAGTGCATATTCCGAAAGCGAGCGGTTTACCGAAGAGGATTTTGCCCATCTGCCCGAGGTGCTGCAGAAGTACATTGCTGGCTGCGGGTATATCGGTCAGCCGAAAATGTCCTGCATGAAGATGGAATACAAGGACGTTGATTTTGGTCAGGCAAGAGGCAGCGCACCGCTGAAAATTGACTACACCCAGTATAACTTCGTCAAAGAACCCTGCAGGCTTGCCCTCATCGACAGCAGAATGTTCGGCATACCCTTTCAGGGCTACGATTCATACAGTGACGGAAAGGGCGCAATGAAAGGCGTGCTTGCAAAATCGGTCACCCTGTTCAACCAGACAGGCACGGAAATGGACAAAGCCAGCCTCGTCACCTTCCTTGCCGAAAGCCTCTTCGTGCCCACTGCGCTTATGCAGGAATACATAACATTTGAGCCTATCGGAGACTGTCAGGTCAGGGCAGAAATAACCTATGGCGGGCAGACGGCAGGCGGCATTTTCACCTTCAACGAACGCTGTGAAATGACCTCCTTCACCACCAACGACCGCGCAGTTGTGGGCAGCGACGGCAGCGTGGAATATGTGCCGTGGAGTGCGCTGTGCAGCGATTATGTACTTTCCGAAAACGGCATAAAGCAGCCCCGCAGCTTTCAGGCTGTGTGGAACTACCCCGATGGCGATTTCGTGTACTTCAACGGAAAAATCACCGCAATCAAATACCAATAAGCAAAACGACAAAGAAAAGCAGCAGGTGCGCAGTCTCAATACTGTACATCTGCTGCTATTTTTATTTGTGATACTGCCCGCCGCCGTTGATGGAGCAGGCGCGGTAAAGCTGTTCACACAGCATGACCCGTGCAAGCTGATGGGGAAAGGTCATGCGCCCCATGGAAATACGAAGCTGCGCCCTCTGCTTGACCGCCTCCGAAAGACCGTGAGAGCCGCCGATGAGCAGAGCGATGGTGCTTTTTCCGTTAAGCCCCGCGTCGCTGATAATCCCCGCAAGGTCCTCAGAGGAAATCAGCTTGCCCTCGATGCACAGAGCGACCGCGTATGCCCCCTTGGGCAGCTTCTGCAGAATACGCTCGCCCTCGCTTTCGATGGTGCGGGCAATCTCCGCCGCCGAGGGTGACTTGCCCATCTTGGTCTCCGCAACCTCCGTCACCGAGAAGGTGCAGTATGCGGACAGCCGCTTGGCGTATTCGGCGCAGGCATCCCGCCAGTAGGCTTCCTTCAGACCGCCCACGCAGATAATCTGTATATTCATCTGTTTGCTCCCTCCGTCAGAATACCAGCAGCGGCAGACCACAGCGGGGCACCGCCTGCAGGGTGTAGTCCCGGTCAGGTCGTGCGCCGCAGGCATCAAGCACCCGCCGCACCGCCTGCATGGCAAGCTCAGGGCGGTTGTTCTCCTGACTGATGTGGGCAAGGAGGAAACGGGCAGTGCCGCTTTTCAGCATTGCGCCGACCTCTGCCGCGCACTGGTCGTTGGAGAGGTGTCCCCGCTCCGAAAGAATACGCTGACGAAGCAGCGGGGGATAGGGCCCGTGCAGCAGCATTTCCACGTCGTGGTTGGATTCTATATAGGCGAGGTCGCAGCCCAGTATCTCACGGTGCAGCTTTTCGCTGACCACGCCTGTGTCGGTGACGATGACAGCCCTGCGGTCGTCTGCGGTAGTGACGGCATAGCCGCAGCTTTCTACGGTGTCGTGGGAGGTGGGCAGGGGGCGCAGGTGCATGCCGCCCACCGATATTCCCTCCGCGGGGCAGGGGCGTGCGTCAACGCCCGCCAGATGCCCGACGGCGTCAAGGGCGCACAGCGTGCCCTCCGTCGCCCACACAGGTACACCGGCGCGGGAGGCAAACACCCGCAGACCGCTGACGTGGTCGGTGTGCTCGTGGGTAATGAAGATGCCCGCCAGTCTGGAGAGGTCGTAGTCACGCTCGCGGAGAGCATCGGTAATGCGTTTTGCGCTGACACCTGCATCAATAAGCACAAAGCTGTCTGCGCCGCCGATGGCAATGCAGTTGCCGCTGCTGCCGCTGAAAAGCGGCGTTATTCTCGCCATATGAAGTATCGCTCCTTGGTAGGGTTATACAATAGTGTTTTTAATGCGCAGAGCCGCCGCCTTGAGGTTGCAGCCCAGCTCCACGCAGCCAAAGCGTCCCTCCGCGATGTCCCCGGGGGCTTTCAGCTCCAGCACAGTGCGGAAGCCCTGCCTGTCAAAGAAGCGCAGCGCGCCCCAGCTTCTCAGGGGCACACGCGCAGTCATGGTCTCGTAGTTGGTGCTGAGGAAGTAGCCGCGCAGCATCTCCATCGCCTGCGTACCCGAGCCGAAGCCTCTTGCGGGCTGTCCGATGTACCGCGAAAGCAGCCGTACATTGCGGGTGTTGGGCAGGTCACGGTATACGCTTGCGCTGCCTATCATGGTGTCGCCCACGCGGATGGTCAGCAGGTCGTAGTTGGCAAGGGTGCCGCCCATGGGCAGCTCGCCCCCGCTGAGACACTGGGCAGGCGGGCACAGCGGACGCTCGGTGTCAAATTTCAGGTAGCCGCACGCCTCGCGGTAAAGGGCTTCCAGCTCAGGCAGGTCGCCCTCCTCTGCCGATGCAATGGTCAGTGCGTTGTGCTTTATGTACATTCAAGTATCACTCCCCATACGTCATTGAGAAAAACGCGAAAATCCCCAAACGCTTACCACACAGGCTCCAGCCCGTTGTCGCGGCAGTAACGCCAGTTGGCGTTGTGCTCGTCCAGTGTTACGGCGTAGTACACCTTCTTGTTTATGTCGGTGTAGAAGAAGAATGCGTCCACGTCGTGGTCGCATTCTTC
>SVPT01000108.1 GCA_015065695.1 Oscillospiraceae bacterium
CACCGCCGTAGTTCCTGTATTCGGTGGGGAGGTTGATGATTTCGGTAATGGTGCCCTCATAGCTCATACCGCTTTCCCATGACATGACGGTTACAGCGTCGCCGATGCTTATTTTGTCAAGCTGCAGCTCACTGATGGTGCCCTCAACGTAGAAGCCGCCGCCGCCGGATACCTTGATGACCGGCTCGGGCTCATAGTAGAAGCCGTCACTGCTGCTGACTTCCTGAGAGGAGGGAGGGTTGACGCTGACCACTGTGCCGTCAATCTCGGCAAGCACGTCGCCGCTGGCGATTTCCAGACGCATCTGCTTGACTTCCACTTCAGCAATGCGTATCTCAAGGTCAAGCTCGTTTATCTGCTTGATAAGGTCGGCCTTCATGGAAGCGATTTCCGCCGCAGTGAAGCCGCTGCCGGTGTCCGCAGGGATTTCCGGCTCGGGGATTGTGTAGATGTAATGCGATGCGTCAAAGAATTTGAAGGAAGGACTGCCAAGGTTGTCGGTGTATTTTACGCCCCATGCTTCCTTTACAGTGCCGCCGGTGGTGTTGGAAGCACGGCGCTGATACACAGCCCACACGTCGGTTGCTCCGTTTGCGTTGGCAAAGAGGGAGGCGATAAAGGTGCTGTCGCAGGGAATGGAATCTCCCGCGATAACGTAGATAAAGGGGTCACCCTGAGTGCCTGTGCCGGCAATAAGCTGGCAGTCGGTTACCGTCTCGCCCGCAACCACATCGGGGGGCAGGGTGGGGGTGGTCGGCGCGGTGGTAGGCACACTGGGTCGATAGGTGTTGACCTCGGAAAGCTGCTTTTTCAGGTTGGCAAGCTGCAGCTTCTGCTGGGTTACCTCCAGTGCCTTTTTGTCCACCTCGAGCACATCAAGGGTGGTGTCGTAGCTCATCAGGCGGTCGCCCTTTTTGACGTAATCGCCCTCCTTGACGTATATAGCCTTAACCTGCTGAGATTCGGAAACGAATACGGTCTGCAGGTTTTCAGCGGAAATCATGCCCTGCGATTCGTTGCCTGTGCCCATCATAGCCTCGGTCATGGAAATTTCGCTGAGGCTGAATACCTTGACCTTTCCGCTGCCGCCGCTGATTATCACCATGATGATGGCGGCGACAGCAAAGAGTCCTATGACTGAGCCTGCTCCGATGAGTATCTTGGAGAGCTTGGAGAGGGGCTTTTTTTCGCGATGGGAACGCTTTGACTTCTTAACTGGAGTAAGGGCAGCAGGCTCAGATTGACCGCTGTGTTCAGCTATCGCTTTGGTCGTATTCTTCTTCCTCGCAATTTTCTTCATCATATTCTTCAGCCTGTTCATCAGACTGCTCTTCGGCTTCTTCGGGTTCATCTTCGTCATACGCCTCCTCTCCGTCGTAATCGGCTTCATAATCGGCGGAACGGCTGTCATGTTCTTGTTCGCCGTTTTCAATTATCTCGCCGTCAAGAATGTGGTATATCCTGTCGGCACAGTCCGCGACAGACTGCTCGTGGGTTATCATGATTATCGTAATGCCTGAGGCATTGAGCTGCTGGAATATGTCCATAATCTGGTTGCCGGAAAGGCTGTCCAGTGCGCCTGTAGGCTCGTCGGCAAGCAGCAGCTCAGGACGACCAACGATGGCGCGGGCAATGGCAACGCGCTGACACTGACCGCCGGAAAGCTGGTTGGGGTAGAAATTCATTCTTTCCTCAAGTCCCACCATCTTCAGTGCCTCTTCTGCGCGCCTGATGCGCTCCTTGGGCGGCACGTCTGCGTACAGCAGGGGAAGAGCAACATTCTCCACAGCGGTAAGGCGGGGGAGAAGATAGAAGCTCTGGAAAACAAAGCCAATGTGCTTGTTGCGCACCTCTGCCAGCTCATCGTCACCGGAGTTGGTAAGGTCGCGCCCGTCAAAGAGATATTCGCCTGAGGTGGGCAAATCCAGAAAACCGAGAATGTTCATCAGGGTGGTCTTGCCCGAGCCGGAAGGACCCATGATGGCGATGTAATCGCCCTTTTCTACGCGCAGGGAAACATTGCGCAGCACACGGACAGTGTTCTGTGCGCTGAGGTAATCCTTGCAGATGCCATTCATTTCAACGATCATCCCAAAGCCTCCTCCGAAAACTCCGCGTCATCATAGAACACGCCTTCCTCAGCGAGTATGTCTCCCGGCTCTACATACATATCTTCCTCGAAGTCCATGGTGTCAGAGCCGCTGACCTCGCCGCCGAAGGACTGCTCGTCATAGCGCTCGGTGCGGACTCCTTCTTCGCAGGTGTCATCGGGGAATGCTATGTAGTCCTCAGCGGTGATGCCGGAAACTATCTGATAGGTGTCGGTCGAAATGTCATATTCGCCCAGTTCTACTTCCTGCTTGTAAAGGCGACCCAGCTTGTTGGCAGCCCAGACGTAAGGCTCGCTGTCCCTGTCGCACAGGTAGTAGCCGGGCAGCCACAGTCCGTCTTGCCTGATGCTCTGACCGAGGTCGGGCTCCACATAGACGTGCTGACCGAGCAGCAGCCCGCCCGCGTCATTGAGCTTGATGAAGAAGGGGTACTTGCTCGCCTGAGTAAATTCGTCCACAGCACCGCCGTAGTACATATTCTCCTCGCCGTCCTCGGCGGGGGAATCCAGATTCAGCTCGTCAACAACGCCTGTCCAGTAGATGTTATCAAATGTGCGGGAGCGGACGATGACGTTGAGACCGACGTAAATATCCTTGAGATTTAGCTCGCTGACACGTCCTTCAACACGGAATGCGCCTGTTTCCACAATGGTGATAAAGGGGGCTGGGTTTCCATTGTCGTCAACGCCGTCCTCGTTGATGCTCTGCACACGTCCGTCAACCTTGCACACAACGTCAGCCTTGCTGAGCATCTTCTTCGCCTCGTCAATCTCGCTGTTGACGGTAGCCAGCTTGAACTCAGTTTCCTTAAGGTCTATCTGCAGGGTCTGAAGCTGTATGGAATACTCAAGCTGAGTGGAGGAGGAGCCGCCGGTCACTTTCTTTTTCAGTGCCTCAATCTCCTTCTTCATAGTGTCGATGAGCTTCTGATACTGCTCCTTCTGCAGCGTCAGACGTTCGTGGTTGAGCTTGAGCGACTGCTCATCGTAGGAGAAGAGGACATCGCCTGCGGTGACAGCATCGCCTACCTTGACATTTATGTCAACAACCTTCTGACCCTCGCCCTTGTCGTAGTTTACAACGCCGCTGGAAACAACAACGCCCGCAAAGCGGCTGATGACGGCGGTGTTGTCCGCGCCTGTTATCATGCCGACCGACTGCACCGACACGGTGGGAGTGTCACCGCCGCAGCCGGTGAGCAGCAAGGTCGATGAGGTGAGAGCCAGTAACAGGGCAAGTAAAATGGCTAAAATCTTGGTCTTCATTGAGTTGTTTTCCTTTCCGGTCTGATAAGCCTGTATTGTTATTTTGCTGCCGAATATTTATTGCAATATATATGTATGTGTTTTACACTTAATTATAGGATTTTGTCAAAGTGGTGTCAATGCAAAAGGGGCTGTTTTTCACTATACTAATTATTTTTACATTCCGTTAACACAGTTTTCATAGGGCGGCATTGTCTGTTGCATATGGGGCGCAAAGCTGATACAATATCATAGAGATTGCTTCCCTGGGGAAAGCATATAAGGACGGTCAGCATGAATAATCCTATTACACAAGAGGCAATAAAAGCGTACCTGCCCCCATGGCTGGGTGATATGGAAATCGCGGTGTTCGATACCGTTGACTCCACCAACAGTGAGGCGCGGCGCAGAATAGAAAGTGGGCACAACCGACCCATGATAATCGCGGCAAACGCACAGACCGCAGGCAGGGGGCGGCGGGGCAGGAGCTTCTATTCCCCTGCGTACACAGGGCTGTATATGTCCATTGTAATTCACCCGCACTCGGATTTTGATGGAACGGTTTACATAATGACTGCCGCAGCAGTGGCAGTGGCGAAGGCACTGGAGCGTGTTGCAGGTGTCAGCGCAGGGATAAAATGGGTAAACGACATCTTCGTAGGCGAAAGAAAGGTGTGCGGAATACTGGCAGAATCGGTCTTTGACCAAAGCTCAGGCAGTATAAAGAGCGTCATCATCGGCATTGGCGTAAATGTGACCACCTGCGATTTTCCGGAAGATATTGCGGACACCGCCGGTGCAGCAGGTGTGGAAACCGACCGCAGCAGGCTGGCGGCAGCCATAACGGAGGCGTGGTTTGAAACCGAAGCCGACCGCAGCACATACCTCGATGAATACCGCCGCCGGAGCATCGTCATCGGCAGACGTGTGCGGTGTATGCACAACAACGAAAGCTTCTGCGCGGAGGCTGTGGACATTGACGAGCGGGGCGGACTGATTATCCGCAGGGACAACGGCACTACGGAAACCCTCTCCAGTGGAGAGGTAAGCCTGCGTCTGGAGTAAAAACCATATTGCAAAAAAAGAAAACAGCCGTGTTATCCCCAAAGAGGGACGACACGGCTGTTGTTATGTTCACTTGGTTACGTTAACTTAAGTGACAGCAGGCGCAAAGCAGATTAAACCTCGCTGTCGGTGTCAGGGACATAGCTGCCGTTGCGGGGGAGACCAAGCTGTACCATGATGGTCTCTTCCTTTTCGCGCATTCTGACCGATTCGAGACCGCCCGCCTCATGGTCATAGCCGAAGATGTGCAGCATGGAGTGGGTGGTAAGGTAGGCCATTTCTCTGCGGAAGGAGTGACCGAAGGTGGCTGCCTGCTCGGCTGCCTTGGAAACGCAGATGAGTACATCGCCAAGCATTCTCGCGCCGGTTTCGGGGTTGACGTCAAACTCGCGGTTCTCGCCAAGGGGGAAGGAAAGAACGTCGGTGACGGCATCCTTGCCGCGGAACTGGGCGTTGCGGCTGCGTATGGTTTCAGAATCCACAAAGTAGATGTTGACCTCAGCGCGGTCGGTGAAGCCCTCCATCTCAAGTACGGCGTTGCAGCATCTTCTGAGCAGCAATCTTGTACCGGTAGGGATTTTTACCTCATTCTGCTGATCGTCAATATTGACCTTTACCTTATCCATAGTGTCCTCCTTGAACTACATTGTATTTTCACGAAAATTCATTAACCTGTTTCAGCGCGCATCGTTCTGCTGCAGCTTTGCATATGCGCGAATAATGTCCTGCACCAGCTTATGGCGTACAACGTCCCGCTCGTCAAAGGTGCAGATGGCAATATCCTCTATGCCGCGGAGCAGCTTGGGCAGCTCGGTAAGGCTGGAACGCTTGCCGTCGGGCAGGTCAACCTGCGTAACGTCGCCGTTGACAACCATCTTGGAATTGAAGCCCAGACGGGTGAGGAACATCTTCATCTGCTCACGGGAGGTGTTCTGGGCCTCGTCCAGAATGATGAAGCTGTCGTCCAGTGTGCGTCCGCGCATATATGCCAGAGGGGCAACCTCAATGGCGCCTCGCTCCTGATACCTCTGGAAGGTCTCCGCACCCAGCATATCGTACAGTGCGTCGTACAGCGGGCGGAGATAAGGGTCAACCTTCTGCTGCAGGTCGCCGGGGAGGAAGCCCAGCTTTTCGCCTGCCTCCACAGCGGGGCGGGTGAGAATGATGCGGCTGATGCTTCCCGCGCGGAAAGCTGCCACAGCCATTGCCACCGCCAGATAGGTCTTGCCGGTACCGGCAGGGCCTATGCCGATGGTGATGGTGTTTTTATCTATAGCCTCGCAGTATTTGCTCTGGCCGATGGTCTTGGGCTTGACGGGCTTGCCGCGGGCGGTGATGCACACGCACTCTCGCAGCAGCGATTCCATGCGGTCGGTTGTGCCGTCCCGTGCCATGGATATGCAGTAGCGTACATTCTGGTCGACAAGCGGCTCGCCCTTGTTGAGCATCATCAGCATGGTGTTGATGGCGCGCACCGCCATGCCTACGTTTTCGGCATCGCCTGTAACTTTAATATCGGTGCCGCGGCTGATGATTTTCACATCGAAATCGGCTTCGATGAGCTTGATGTTCTCGTCAAGGTTGCCGAAGAGGCTGACCGCGTGTTCCATTCGGTCAAACCGAACGGTCTGTTCAAACATTGGCAGACTTCCTTTTTTTCTGTTGATAATAAATCAGTTGGTGAGGAAAGACAGCTTTCGTCACACTTATGATAATATATTATAACACAATAATATCTGAATGTCACTATGTTTTTTGAAATTTACCAATGATTTTATGAAATATTCATAGTTTTCCATGCGTGCTGCAATTGGTGGGAACTGTCAGCTCAGACCAATGCCTTGAAATTGACAATGCAGCATGATAAAATATCTCAGATGCACAGGTACAGCAACGCAAGCAGCAGTCCGTTGCTGCTGCTTTGCTCACGGGATACAAGCATCAGGAGCAGGAGAATCAGCAGCTTTTCACTGTCGCAGGAGAGAGCGTTACTGCCTTCAGAGGGCTGCTTTGGCACACATTGCTCCTTTGGTGCGCATTGCTCATGGTGGTCATCTGGCTGTATACCCAGTGCCCTGCTGGCACGCTGCTGCATCTCGTAAACCCGCCGCTGTGCGTCCTGCTGCATACTGCTGAAGTTACTGAACTGTGTCATGTGCCTGTACCCTCCTGAGAAGAATCGGTGTCTCGCAGCAGCCTTGCGATGCGCATTACGTTGAGCAGTGTCCGCGCACTGTCAATGCGCTCCCGCCGCTGCTGACTGAGAAAGGGGCGCAGGGCTTCCAGCAGCCGAGTACACTCGTCCTCTCTGGAAAGCTCCGACATGAGGGGGGCAATCTTTCCCACAGCGGACAGCAGGTCATCGGGAAGAGGAGAGCCCTGCGGCTGTCTGCCGGACGGCTTGTGCGAATCATCGCGCAGCTTGTCGTGTGATTCATGCCGCGTGTCATCGGAGGGCAGTGAATCCTCCAGCAGACCGTCCAGCCCAAGCCCCGCCGCCGCGTCACGAAGCTGACCCATTGCCTCCTCGTCGCTAAGCAGCGAATCAAGCAGCTCCGAGAGTTTGTCTTTCCCTTCCAATTAACCGCCTCCCTTTGTGTGTTGACCGATAAGTCAACTGCGCTTGCCTTTCTTTATTGCGTCAAGAATCTGCTGCGCCTTGGCTGTCGCAAGAATCTTCTTTGTCAGTGCAGGGTTGCTGAGTACCTGCTGCATACGGGCGAAATCCTCCGGCTTTGCCGAGGAAAGCAGCGGCGCAAACTGAGGATTGTCGTGCAGGAAACGCTC
>SVPT01000109.1 GCA_015065695.1 Oscillospiraceae bacterium
GCAGCAGCGCGAGGAAAAGGCTCAGGAGGAAGCTGCCGAGAAGACCCCGCAGACATCTGAGGAAGCTGCCGATGCGGCAGCCGAAGTTTCTGCCGACAATACCGAAGCAGAGCAGCCTGCGGAAGCGGAAGCATCTGAGGCGCAAGCCCCGTCCGAGGACACCGCTGCTGAGGAAGAGCTGGCTACCGAAGCTGAGGAAACCGCCGAAGAGGACGGGCAGCAGGAAGAATAATCACAGAACAGCGCATGGAAAGGAGGGGAGGACAGTGCCGCGTATCAGGAGAGGTCTGTTGGTGCTGATACTGCTGCTGACGGTGTGCGCAGTGCCCTTTGTCCCCGCCGCCTATGCAGAGAGCCTGCCGCCAGAGGACGCGGCGCAGGAGGAAACAGTCACCTCCTCTGCCGATGCCGCTGGGCTCGCCGAGTTTGAGCGGGTGGTCATGGTGCCCATGAATGTGGAAATCCCCTCCTTCTACGACGAGGTGGCCAACATTGCGGGAATGTACATCTTCACCATGCCGGACGGCACAGTGCAGAAGCGCATATACGGCGCACTGGACGGCGAGTACGGCTGGTATGTGCCGGAGGGTGCGGACAACCGCATATACGTGGGTGCAAAGCCCATCGACGTGCGTGACGATATTGATATGTACTACAAGGCGTACAAGGACGCAGGCATAGACATCAGCGGAAGCGGCTCCTACTCGGGTCTGCTGCCGCCGGAAAAGCCTGTGGAAAGCCTTGCCACCGTCTTTGGCTATCCGCTGGAATATGTCATTCTGGGCTGCATAAGTACGGCCGGTCTGTTCTGCATAATAATTCTGCTGTGCGCAACACCCTACCGCCGCAGAAAGCAGCGCTGAGGGCTGCGGATTTGCATTTGTCACGCAAAATGCACAGATACAGCCTGCTCTTTGGATAATCTCTGTTGCAATACACAAATATTCTATAATCATGTATATTTATGCAATAAACCCTTGCTTTTGCACCGCCTTGGGTGTATAATTACGAACGTAATACAGGAGCTGCCAAGGTGCAGCTTTCTAAAATAATTCAAATAGGAGATAGATTGCTATGTCTGAAATCAAAAAGGTAGTTCTTGCCTATTCCGGCGGACTGGACACCTCCATCATCATTCCCTGGCTGAAGGAAAACTACGACAACTGCGAGGTCATCGCAGTATCCGGCGACGTTGGACAGGGCACCGAGCTGGACGGTCTTGAGGAAAAGGCCATTGCCACCGGCGCTTCCAAGCTGTACATCGAGGACCTCAACTCCGAGTTCGTTGAAGAGTTCGTATTCCCCACCATCAAGGCAGGCGCTGTCTACGAGGGCAAGTATCTGCTGGGCACCAGCTTTGCACGTCCCGTTATCGCAAAGAGAATCGTTGAGATCGCTCTGGCTGAGGGCGCGGACGCCATCTGCCACGGCTGCACCGGCAAGGGCAACGATCAGGTTCGCTTCGAGCTGACCATAAGCACTTCGCTCCCGGCATGAAGATCATCGCCCCCTGGCGTCTGTGGGACATCAAGAGCCGTGACGAGGAGATCGACTACGCCGAGGCACGCAATATCCCCCTCAAGATAAGCCGCGAGACCAGCTACTCCAAGGACAAGAACCTGTGGCACCTTTCCCACGAGGGTCTTGATCTGGAAGATCCGTGGAACGAGCCCATGTTCGACAAGATTCTGGAGATGGGCGTTTCTCCCGAGCAGGCTCCCGACGCTCCCACCTATGTCACCATCACCTTCGAGAAGGGTGTCCCTGTAGCCATTGACGGAGTTGCAATGGACGGCGTTTCCATCATTCGCAAGCTCAACGAGCTGGGCGGCGCAAACGGCATCGGTATCACCGACATCGTTGAGAACCGTCTGGTCGGTATGAAGTCCCGCGGCGTTTATGAGACTCCCGGCGGCACCATTCTCTACCATGCCCACAACAAGCTGGAGGAAATCTGCCTTGATAAGGAGACCTTCCACTACAAGCAGACCCTCGCCATCAAGTACGCTGACCTTGTTTACAACGGCCAGTGGTACACTCCCCTCCGTGAGGCTATGGACGCATTTATCGACTCCACCCAGCAGACCGTCACCGGCGATGTGCGCCTGAAGCTGTACAAGGGCAACATCATCGACGCAGGCGTGCGTTCTCCCTTCTCCCTCTACGACGAGGAAATCGCAACCTTCAGCGAGGACGAGGTCTACGACCAGACCGATGCGGAAGGCTTCATCAACCTCTTCGGTCTGCCCATCAAGGTCAGAGCAATGAAGGAAGGCAGAAAGTAATCCGCGAAAGTAAAACTGCATAAAGCATCAGCCCGCCCCGCTCCCGCAAGGGAGTAGGGGGCGGGCTTTCTTTTGTGAGAGAAAATGCAGACGTGTCTGACAAAAGGAAACAGCCCCGGCAAAGTGTCGGGGCTGTCTGTGAATCATTGGGTCATGCGTGATGATCAGTCATCAGAGGCTTCGTAGTCCTCGTCGTCGTCCTCATCGTCGTCATAGTCGTAGTCGTACTCGTCCTCGCGGGGAGGCAGGTCAAAGCCGAGGATATTGAACTTGCTGCCGGCAGCGGTCTGGAATCTGCTGAAGCGGTAGAGCAGGTAGCCGAGCAGTGCAACAGCAAGCAGCAGCACTGCGCAGGCAACGAGCAGGGCAATGACAAGACCCTGACTGGCGATGCCGGAATTGGAAGGCTTGAGACCACGGAACTTGACGGAGTTGATAATCTCGTTGGCTGCGATGATGTCGTTGGCATCGGGGGAAGCCATGTCAATGAAAATCTGCAGCTCGCCGCCGCCGTTGATGGTCTTGAGAGCGAGGCTGTTCATGCCGGAGGTGGGGTCAGTGTATTCCTGATAGAAGAAGGTGGAGCCGTTGATGCTGCGCAGGGTGGCTTCTGCCTCAACGCCCAGCATATTGCAGGACTTTCTCAGCTCCTCCAGCTTGGCCTCGTTGAGGCGGTTGTAGCTGCCGATGAACTTGCTGTAGTTGTTTTCGGTGAAGATGACAAACATGGAAACATTGCCGCCGAAGCTGTTGCCGTTGTAGAGGTGGCTGTAGCTGTTGCCGTAGCCGTCGGTGTAGTTGATGATGTCCTCAACTCTGGTCAGACCGTAGGCGGCGAGAGCCTGAGCGACTTCCTCGTCGGTGCCGGCTGCGCTGAAGCTCTGGTCAAGCTCGGGGACGAGCATGGAAAGACGGTATTCGTCCAGCTTAAGCTCCTTGAGGGAGTAGGCGGAGAGGTGGTCGGTGTCGGAGACCACATCGGTGGCGGAAACGTCAGCTTCGGAAACGGTGGTGGCAAAGCCGGAAACCGCACCAATGCCCATGGTCAGCGCGAAAACGATGCAGGCGATGAGTGCTGCAATTCTGATGTTTTTCTTCAATTTGTTATTCCTCCCGTTTTGGTTTGTTGGGGTCGCAGAAAAATCTTAAATAAGTATACAACAATCGCGGGGTAAAAGCAATAGCCTTTGCCCCGCGATAATGATGTTTTTGCGATTATTGTGCCTCTTTTCAGGCGTGCAGCCGATAGATTTCGGCAAGGTCGCTCATTCCGGAAAGCATGACGTAACGCTCGCCGCAGAAGCTGACCTCCGATTCCATGTTCAGCTCAAGGATATTGCTGCCGTCATCGTTGAAAACATAACCGATGCGGCGACCGGGGACGGCTCTCTCTCCGGAGGGGGTCTGGTAATACTCTCTGGGTGAGAAGCCGACAAAATCATAACGTGCGCTGTCGGTGAAGAGGTACTCGCCGTCCTGACTTATCTCAAAGGGCTTTCTGCCGGGAAGCCTTTCCGCAAGGCTTTTCACCGAGCCAATGGCTCTGCCCAGCCCGGACAGTGCCCAGACAAATACGACAGAAATCACAGGATTTCCTCCATTAATGTATGCGGCTGCAGGCAGTCGCTGTTTTTTGGCACATCATAGCTGTGATGCCGCAAACTATTCTATCATTGCGGTATGCACTTGTCAACATAATTCGTGGTTACGATTATGTTACCGTTGCTTTATCAGTCAAAGGGCTCCCCGACAGATGCGTGTGCGTCGTCGGGAAGCCACAGGGGATGACTTAGAAATTCTTGGAAGCGTGCCAGATGTCACGGGCGTAGTCGTCAACAGCGCGGTCAGCGGCAAAGATGCCTGCGTTGGCGATGTTGATAAGGCTGCTGCGGTTCCAGCCGGTGGTGTCGGCATAACGCTCGGAGGAGGCAGCCTGTGCGCGGACATAGCTCTCGAAGTCGCCCATTGCCATGTAGCTGTCGGTGGTCAGCAGATGGTCGGCGATGTCGCCGAAGGACATTCCGTTGAAGCCGGTACGCATGGTGTCGATTACGCGGTGCAGGGTGGGGTTGAGGTCGTAGAATACACGGGGATTGTACTCGCCCGCTCTGCTGCGCAGCCACTTGACCTCGTCGGAGGACATACCGAAGATGATGATGTTCTCGTCACCGACAGCGCGGTGAATCTCCACGTTTGCGCCGTCCTCGGTGCCGAGGGTAAGTGCGCCGTTGAGCATGAACTTCATGTTGCCGGTGCCGGAAGCCTCAGTGCTGGCGAGGGAAATCTGCTCGCTGATTTCGCTGGCGGGCATAAGCATCTCTGCGACGGTCACGCGGTAGTTTTCAAGGAATACCACCTTCAGCTTGTCGGCAACCAGCGGGTCGTTGTTGATGACGTCCGCCATGTAGCTGATGAACTGAATGATGCGCTTGGCGAGGAAGTAGCCGGAGGCTGCCTTCGCGCCGAAGATGTAGGTCTTGGGAGTAAAGGGGGCGTTGGGATTCTCACGCAGCCAGAGGTACTGGGAGAGAATATGCATCGCATTCAGGTGCTGACGCTTGTACTCATGCAGACGCTTGACCTGAACGTCGAAGATGGAGTCGGGGTTGACAACGATGCCGTTGGCGCGCTTGATGTAGGCGGCAAATTCCTCCTTGTTGGCACGCTTGATGGCGGCAAGCTGCTCCAGCACGGACTTGTCGTCCTGATACTTGAGCAGGTCGGACAGCTTGGATGCATCCTTAATGTAACCGTTGCCGATGAGGTCGGTGATGAGGGCAGCCAGTCGGGGGTTGGACTGGTTGAGCCAGCGGCGGTGAGCAATACCGTTGGTGACGTTCTTGAACTTGTGGGGCATTACTGCGTAGAAGTCGCTGAACAGGCTGTCCTTGATGATGTCGCTGTGCAGCTCGGAAACGCCGTTGACGCTGTGGCAGGCGGCGATGCACAGGTTGGCCATCTTGATGTAGCCGTCGCGGAAGATGCTCATGCTGTCAACCATGCGCTGGTTGTAGCCGGTGAGCTGGTTGATCTGCTCGCAGAAGCGGCGGTTGATTTCGCAGACAATCTGGTAGATGCGGGGCAGACGACCCTTGAACAGCTCCTCGCTCCAGCACTCCAGTGCCTCGGGCATGACGGTGTGGTTGGTGTATGCCATGACCTTGGTGACGGTGTCCCATGCCTCGTCCCAGCCCCAGCCGCACTCGTCAATGAGAACACGCATAAGCTCGGGGATTGCAAGGGCAGGGTGGGTGTCGTTGATATGGATAGCCACCACTTCGGTGAAGTTGTCCATGGTGCGGTAGTGGCGCAGGTGTCTCTTGATGATGTCCTGAATGGAGGACGAAACGAGGAAGTACTGCTGGGAAAGGCGCAGCGACTTGCCCTCGGGGTGGTTGTCGTTGGGATAGAGTACCTTGGTGAGCATCTCTGCCATAGCATTCTGCTCAACAGCGGCAGCCATACCGGCAGCGTTGCGGTTGAAGGAATCAATGTCAAAGCCGGCAGCCTCCGCGGCCCACAGGCGCAGGGTGCTTACGCCCTTGCCGTCAACGCCGGCGCACATCATGTCATAGGGCACAGCGCGCACGGTGGTGTAGTCGGTATGCTCAACGCGGTGGAAGTCGCCGTCAAAGCGCTCCTCGATGCGGCCGCCGAAGTGAATGTCCAGCGCGTCCTCGCGGTGGGGGACAAGCCACACAGAGCCGCCGGGCAGCCAGAAGTCGGGCAGCTCGGTCTGCCAGCCCTCAACCATCTTCTGGCTGAAGATGCCGAATTCATAGCGGAGGGAGTAGCCGAAGCCGCAGTAGCCCTGCGATGCCATGCCGTCAAGGAAGCAGGCTGCAAGACGGCCCAGACCGCCGTTGCCCAGACCTGCATCGGGCTCCTGATTGTAGACGCTCTCAAGGGTGGTGTTGTACTTGGGCAGCACAGCAGAGACCACCTTCTCAAGACCGAGGTTGAAAAGATTGTTGCGCAGGGAACGTCCCATCAGGTATTCCATGCTGAGGTAATAGATACGCTTGCCGTTCTTTGCGTCAACGCCCTTGGTGAAGTCGATGCGGTGCTGCTGCAGCATATCACGCACGACCAGTGCGAGAGCCTTGTATATATGCTCAACGTCCGCATCCTCCGGAGAAAGACCGAAGGTGTGGGAGAGCTTGCTGTCAAGCAGTTCCTTGAATTGTTTCTGGGTCATTGCCATAGAATCTCCTCCAATTAAAGCACAGGACAGAACAGTCAGGTGTGGTGTCACATTCTTCCTGTGGCGAATTAACAAAGCGCACAATGGCTTTTATGTGTGCATTATAACACAATATTACGCGATATTCAATAGTAATAAGATTTGTTAAGAATTTTCGATAAACCGCTGAGTGGTGCGCATTAAGAGAATAGTATCAGTAAAATATGGCATTATTGACAGGGCGAATAAACAGGTAACAACTTGTGCAAGTTGAACAAAAGGTGTGGAAAATTATTTAAACAATCAGCAGTGCTTTTGGTATGCTTGTCAGATTTATAGCCGAGCCGTCGGTGATGTACAGCATATCCTCAATGCGGATACCGAAGCGTCCGGGAATGTAGATGCCCGGCTCCACGGTTACAACGCAGCCCTCGGAGAGGGTGCCCTCCGCGCGGGCGCTCAGGTTGGGCTTTTCGTGTATCTCCAGACCCACGCCGTGGCCAAGGGAGTGACCGAACTGCTCGCCGTAGCCCTCTGCGGTG
>SVPT01000110.1 GCA_015065695.1 Oscillospiraceae bacterium
TCCGCAAGGACGGTCGTCTGTACCGCATAGAACGCCGTTTGCAGCACAGTCAGGCGCGCAAGGCGAATATCAACACAGGGGAGGTCATGGAATGAACGGCTTTTTTGACGTGTACCCCGACAGCGGCTCCTGGAGTTTGTACGATGCAACCCATCTTGCGTGGCTTGCCGTAATGGTGATAATCGGCGCGCTGCTGGTGGTTTTCTACCGCAGGGCGGGCGACAAGACCCGCAGGCGCATGGAGCTTATCGTGCCGCTGTGTACACTCGGCTTCAATCTTTTCCGTGCAGCGGTGCTGGCTGCCCAAGGGGAGTACGACCGCTACACGCTGCCGCTGCACCTGTGTGCCATGTCGGTTTACATCGAACTGCTGTATGCCATATTCCCCTGCAAGGTGCTGGGCGAACTGCTGTACGCGGTGTGTATGCCCGGTGCGCTTGCCGCCATGCTGCTGCCCGAATGGACCGATGCTCCGCTGTTCAACTTCATGCACATCACCTGCTTTGCAATGCATATCCTGCTGGTGGTTTATCCGATTATGCTGACGGCAGGAGGAAAACACCGCCCGTCAGTAAGGCGGCTGCCCCTGTGTCTGCTTGTGCTGGCTGCGCTCAGCGTGCCGATATGGTTTCTCAACCGTCACTGGAACACCAACTATATGTTCCTGCGCCACCCGGGCGGTATACTGCCGCTGGAGTGGTTTGAGGAGAGGCTGGGCGATCCGGGCTATCTGGTTGGATTCCCGCTGCTGGCGGCAATGCTGTGGCTGGTGCTGTACGCGCCCATTGTCATTGCCGACATTGCACGCAAAAAGAAACAGACAAAGCAATAATAAAAACAACCGGCCGCCCTGCAATTACGCGGGGCAGCCGGTATTTTATTGCGTTTATTTGCCTCTGTCAGGCGTTACTTGCGTCTTCTGCCGATGTATGAATCGGAGCTGTCATCGTTGTTGGCGGCATTGGAAACGGGGTCGATGTGGGTGACCTCTTCCACCTCGTCGTCGGTGAATACGAAATCTCCAATGCGTTCGTCTTCCTCTTCGTCGTAATCCTCGTCATCGTCCGCGTCCTGCTCTGCCTTGAGCTTGCGCATTACAATGAACACGACAGTGAAGATGGTGATGAGCAACAGGGCAATGACCACCAGCATAACGAAATTGAAGCCGGAATCGTTGGTATCGGTGTCAATCTCGCGCAGCAGGCTCATCTTCTCAAGCAGGAGGCGGTACTGGTCGTCCACCTGCTGCTGAGAGCTGTCGGTGCGGGAAAGCTCGCGGGAAGCGGACAGCACCTCGCGCATCTGGGAGAATTTGATGGGGTCATAGCTGGCGGGGGTCAGTGCCTCGCACTGTGCGATAAGGCGGTCGAGATTGGTGAAGTCGCCGCGCAGGGTAAGGGCGGTGATGGCGTTTTCCAGATTGTGACGAACCTTGTCAACGTCCTCCTGTGTGCGCTCGGGGTCGGCAAGGCACAGCCTGATGCTGTCTACCGAATCGGCAACGCTCTTCCAGGAGCTTTCGGTGTACTTTTCGCTGTCGTAGTCATCAACCTTTTCTATCAGACGGAGGGAGGCGGTGCCGTCACCGCGTACCACAAGACCCTCCAGAGAAAGCACCAGCTTTTCGGAGGCGGCTGCGATGGTGTCCTCGCCGCTGCCAACGGTGATAAGACCCTGCAGCTCGCTGGCGGCGGTCTGTGCGATTGCCCATGTGGAGGGGGTGAAGTTTTCCTGCACAAGGGAGTTGTACATGGAGAGGAGATTGAATGCACTGCCGTTTATGTTGGTGATGGTTACGGTGTGGGTGGTGACGTTGCCCGATTTGTCAACTGCCTTGATGACATAGTCGTTGTTGCGGAAGGCGGTGAATGTGGGGTCATAAACGCCGACGTACTGGTCGTTGACAGTGACCGAATCCAGCCACACGTTGTCGGTGACGGAGAAGGTGACCACCACGCGGGAGTCGGTAAGCTGGGTGGTGGAGAGGGTTACACCGCTGATGATGGGGGCGGTGTTGTCCAATACAATGCCGTCAGAAGATTTGGGGACGGAGATGTTGCCCACCTTGTCAACGGCGCGGGCGTATACATAGCCGCAGAAGTCGCCGGAGATGACAGGCAGTGCGGCGGGGTCGTATTTCTTCCAGCCGTCATCGGTCAGGGCGGAGTTTGCGCTCAGAGTCTGGTATTCGATATGGGAAAGACCGCTTTCCGTGTCGGCTGCGCCGTCGATGGAAACAGTGATTTTATCGCGGTAATAGCGGGAGAAGGTGCCGGTTTCTGCCTGCACAGGCGGCACAGTGCTGTCAAACTTAAAGGAAAGTCCGGAGCAGTCGGGCGGGGTGAAGTCGAAGTTGTTCAGCTCAATGCTGACCGGCTCGGAGCAGTTGCCTGCCATATCCACAGAGCGCGCATAAAGCACAACGGGGGAGGAGACGGTAAACTCGCCGGAATACTCATGCCACGCACCTTCTGCGCCAAGGCGATATTCCACGCGGGAGAAGCCTGAGCCACCGGGCACAGTGCCTTCCTCGGTGATGATGACATCGGAGGCGCTGGTGATGACCACACGGAGATTGTCAGACACCCATGTTTCGGTATCGGCAATGATTTCCGGAGGGAGAGGCGGGGTGGTGTCAATGTTAGTAATCTCTGCGATGGCGATGGGGGAGTTGTGGTCGGTCAGACGCACTATCATTGCCTCGAAGAGGCAGTTTTCCTGCACCACAACAGGACCGGAATAAACGCTCCACTCGCCTCCGTCGGTGCGGTAGCTGATATGCTCAAACAGCCCCAGGTTGTAGCCGGGCGGCGGGGTGACTGTGACGTAGATGTTGGCGTACTGGTCGCCTGTGGCGTAGGTGATGATGGGCATTTCGGGGTCGATGGCGGTGGTGGGTGCCGTAGTGGGGGCGGTGGCTTCTTCCCCTGTCACTGCCTCGGCTGTGTCGGCAATACCTGTTTCCTCTGCCATGGCAGGCATGGCGCAGAGCAGCATCATCATCAGAGCAAGCGCAAGACTGAGCAGCCTTTTTCCAAGACCTGTATTATTCAATAAAAACGACCTCCTTGCAGGCGGTATTATTATACTGCGGTGAAAAGCACAAATTTACGTCTTGTTCACAATTACATCATATCACAGAGCCTTATAAATGTACAGCTTTATTACAAATAATTAATCTGGTTACAAGGAATTTTCTGTTGAAATGCAGGCGGGCATAATGTATAATCAGTTAATGGAAGCAATGGCACAAAATAGTTACAGATAATTTATCGGGAGGTACACTGAATTGGAATTTTTCTCGTTTTTGACTGAGGGCGTTTCGGCACTTTTCGCTGCCGGCGGCTGGAAGATGATAGCCATGTGGGCTATCGGCGGCCTGCTCATCTGGCTGGCTGTCAAGAAGGACATGGAGCCCTCGCTGCTTCTCCCCATGGGCTTCGGCGCAATACTTGTCAACATACCCTTCAGCGGTGCGCTTACACAGCAAATCAGCGATTCCATCAAGAGCGTCGGTATTATCGAATGGCTTTTCGAGGTCGGTATTGATGCTTCCGAGGCAATGCCTCTGCTGCTCTTCATCGGCATCGGCGCGATGATCGACTTTGGCCCCCTGCTTTCCAACCCCAAGATGCTGCTCTTCGGTGCTGCTGCACAGTTCGGCATCTTCGCCACCATCACTGCCGCATATCTGCTGGGCTTTGATCTGGCTGACGCTGCTTCCATCGGTATCATCGGCGCTGCCGACGGTCCCACTTCCATCCTTGTTTCCCGCGTTCTGGGCAGCAACTACATCGGCGCAATCGCCGTTGCCGCATACTCCTATATGGCTCTCGTTCCCATGATTCAGCCCCTTGCAATCAAGCTGGTCACCACCAAGAAGGAGCGCCGCATCCGTATGCCCTACAATCCTTCTCAGGTTTCCCGCCTGACCCGTATTCTTTTCCCCATCATCGTCACCATCATTGCCGGTCTGGTTGCTCCCGCTTCTGTTGCACTGGTCGGCTGCCTGATGTTCGGTAACCTTATCCGTGAGTGCGGACGTCTGGATACCCTTTCCCAGACCGCTTCCACCGCATTTGCAAACATCATCACCCTGCTGCTCGGTATCACCATCTCCGCTACCATGAAGGCCGACAGCTTCATCAACATCGAGACCCTTATGATCATGGGTCTGGGCTTTGTCGCATTCATTTTCGACACCATGGCAGGCGTAATCTTCGCCAAGTTCCTCAACATCTTCCTGCCCAAGGGCAAGAAGATCAACCCGATGGTCGGCGGCGCAGGTATCTCTGCGTTCCCCATGTCCTCCAGAGTTATTGCCAAGATGGCACTGGCTGAGGACAACCAGAACCACCTGCTCATGCACGCTGTCGGCGCAAACGTCGCCGGTCAGATCGGCTCGGTGGTTGCGGGCGGCATCATTCTGAACATTCTGCCCAAGTTGATATGACGAAAATTGAAGTGAGGACTAAAGCTATGAAAAGGTTTTCTGTAAATAACAAAATGATTCGCCGTTCCATCGCGGTAATCTGCACACTGGCTCTGATGCTGGTGTTTGCACTGCCCTGCTTTGCAGAGGAGGCTGACCTGCTTATCATGCCCGCTCCCGAAACCTCTGCGGCTGACCAGGCTGTTGAGTCTATCGAAGTTGTTTCCGACACCAGCGTAAGCAATTCCGACGTCAGCGACACTGATGTCAGTTCTTCCGACGAAGGCGGCAGCCTCAACGACACCTTCAAGATTATGGGTCAGGGTATGCTGGGCATCTTCGTTGTTATGATGCTCATCTATCTTGTCATCGTTATCCTCAATGCCACCACCGGCAAGAAGAAGGACGACGCACAGCTTTAAGCAAAGATCTGACAAAACAAAAACAGGAGTAATTACTTATTATGGCTAAACAGGAAAAGCTGGTTGAAGCTATAACCTCCATGGAGGAAGACTTCGCCAAATGGTATACAGACATCGTCAAGAAGGCAGAGCTTATTGAATATACCAGCGTAAAGGGCTGCCTTGTCATTCGCCCCTATGGCTACGCCATCTGGGAGAATATTCAGCGGATTATGGACGGTATGTTCAAGGCAAGCGGTCACGAGAACGTGTGCATGCCGATGTTCATTCCTGAAAGCCTGCTGCAGAAGGAAAAGGACCACGTCGAGGGCTTTGCCCCTGAGGTTGCGTGGGTTACCCACGGCGGTTCGGAAAAGCTGGAGGAGCGTCTTTGCGTGCGTCCTACCTCCGAGACCCTCTTCTGCGAGCATTACGCAAACATCGTTCACTCCTACCGTGACCTCCCCAAGCTGTACAACCAGTGGGTTTCCGTTGTGCGCTGGGAAAAGACCACCCGTCCTTTCCTCCGCTCCCGTGAATTCCTCTGGCAGGAGGGTCACACCATACACGCAACTGCTGACGAGGCTCTGGAAGAGACCGTCCGTATGCTCAACATCTACGCGGAGTTCTGCGAGAAGTACCTTGCTATCCCTGTCATAAAGGGTCAGAAGACCGAGAGCGATAAGTTCGCCGGCGCGGTTTCCACCTACGCCATCGAGGCTCTGATGCACGACGGCAAGTCGCTGCAGGCAGGTACTTCCCACTACTTCGGTGACGGCTTTGCCCGTGCCTTTGACATTCAGTTTGCCGACAAGGACAACACCCGCTCCTATCCTCACCAGACCTCCTGGGGAGTGTCCACCCGTCTTATCGGCGGCATAATCATGACCCACGGCGACAACAACGGTCTGGTGCTGCCCCCTGCAATCGCTCCCATTCAGCTTATCATCGTGCCCATCGCACAGCATAAGCCCGGTGTGCTGGAGAAGGCAGAGGAGCTGCTCGCACAGCTCAACGCCGCAGGCATACGCGCCAAGCTGGACTCTTCGGACAATTCCGCAGGCTGGAAGTTTGCCGAGTATGAGATGAAGGGCGTGCCTGTACGTCTGGAAATCGGTCCCAGAGATATTGAAAACGGTCAGTGCGTGCTGGTCACAAGACACAACCGCGAAAAGACCACCGTTGCTCTGGACGCACTGGTGGACACTGTGCGCAGCCAGCTTGAGCAGGTGCATGATGCCCTGTACAACGCTGCCCTTGCCAACCGCGAGAAGCGCACCTACCGCTGCACCTCTATGGACGAGATTATCTCCACCCTTGAAGAGCATGGTGACGGCTACGTTTACGCAATGTGGTGCGGTGAGGAAAGCTGCGAGGACGAGGTCAAGGAAAAGACCCTCGTCGGCTCTCGCTGCATACCCTTGCAGCAGGAGCAGATTTCCGACGTGTGCGTCTGCTGTGGAAAACCCGCAAAGCATATGGTCTGCTGGGGCAAGGCATATTAATCCCGCTCTACAGGCCAATTAACCCACAGCATTTTACAATTTTTTCAGTACCCATTATTGGGGGCATTATTTTCAAGCATTTGATGCGGCAGGAGGTCATTAATAAATGAAGCTTTCATTTTCAACACTGGGCTGTCCCGACTGGTCGTGGAGTATCGTTCTTTCCGCTGCCAAGGATATTGGCATGGACGGTGTAGAGGTGCGCTGTGTAGGCAGCGAGCTTTACGCACCCCACTGTGCCGAATTTTCCGAGGAAAACGCTCCCGCCACCATGGAGCGTCTTGCCAAGCTGGGGCTTACTATCCCTGTGCTGGACAGCAATGCGTCCATCGCTCTGGCAGAGGGCAGTGCCATGGCTATGCGCGAGGCGCGTGAGTATATCGACCTTGCCGCACGCATCGGCACACCCTATGTCCGCGTTATGTGCATACCTGTGCCTCAGCCGGCTGACGCTGACCTTGAGCTGTGCAGCAGGCAGTACGCCGAGCTGTGCGCCTACGGCGAAAGCCGCGGTGTAACACCCCTTCTGGAGACCAACGGCCCCCTTGGTGACAGCAGCGTTATGAAGTCGCTGATGGACGGCATTCCCTCCGCGAATAAGGGCGTGCTGTGGGACATTCACCACCCCTACCGCTACTTCGGCGAAAGCCCCGCCACCCCCTATGA
>SVPT01000111.1 GCA_015065695.1 Oscillospiraceae bacterium
TGCAAGTCAGGAGGCCGCCATTTTACGTCAGGCAAAGTCAATGACCCCAGAAGAGTATGATGAAGAATACGATGCTCTTTGTGATAAACTGGCAATCCATAATGATTATGATGCGTTCTGGGATTTTGTAAGAGCTTATATTGACGCTTCGTTAAATTCTTGAAGTTATCCTTCAAAAGAAAAAACAATGGAATAATCGGAGGGAGGCATTGCAACAGGCGGTGTACTCCCTCCAAAGAATGATATATCTAATTATACAAAATGAATATTTTGTATAATTGAGAGGAGGATAAATGAACAGCGAGTACCGTGCAGCGTGTCCGCAGATATTCCGTGAATACTTCGGTTATCTGGAGACCATCACAGGAAAATCGTCGCTTACTGTTGACGAATACTTTTTGGATCTGCGAACCTTTTTCAGATATTTCATTTCTATGAAAGGTTTGGTTTCTGAGGACACGCCGTTTGAAGAAATTGACATTTCTATAGTAGATGCAGAGTTGTGCAAGCAGGTTACGCTTGCAGACATCTACGAGTTTATGAACTTTCTGTCGGCTGACAGAGAAAACCATGCAGCCGCACGTTCACGCAAATGCTCTGCCCTGCGCAGCTTCTTCGGTTACCTTACCAATAAGAAAAACATTCTTCAGAGCAATCCTGTCGAGCAGCTCTCCAATCCCAAGCTCAGCTCCACCCTACCCAAGTTTCTTTCTCTTGAGCAGAGTTTCAGTTTATTAGAGGCTGTGGACGGACCCTTCAAAGAGCGCGATTACGCCATACTGATGATGTTTCTGACCTGTGGAATGCGCCTTTCCGAGCTTGTGGGTATAAACTACAGTGATATGCTCAGTGATAACCGTCTGCGCCTGCGCGGTAAGGGCGACAAGGAACGTATTGTGTACATGAACGATGCCTGCCGCGAGGCTGTTGAGCGGTACATGAAGGTGCGACCTGTGGACGGCGTTATTGACAAGGAAGCCTTGTTTCTCAGCAAACGTAAGCAGCGCATAAGCCCCAAAACGGTGCAATGGCTTGTGAAGAAATATCTCTCTGAGATAGGCCTGAGCGAAAACGGCTACTCTGTACATAAGCTGCGGCACACCGCCGCAACGCTGATGTACCAGCATGGAGAAGTTGATATTCGTGCGCTTAAGGAGATTCTCGGGCACGTTAATCTGGGCACAACACAGATATACACACACGTTTCCAGCGAGAGCATGAGAAACGCAGCCGATGCCAATCCCATCGGTGCAATGCGTCCACCGCAGGACAATGATGATTCAGAATAGTGTATCACTATACAACAGTAAAACAGCCGCGCTTCTACGATGTATCCGTAAATGCGCGGCTGTTCATTTTAGTGATAAACTACCCGATAAGCTCCAGAAGCTCGGCTTCTGTAATGATGCGTATGCCAAGTGTCTGAGCCTTTTCCAGCTTGCTGCCTGCGTTTTCTCCCGCAAGCAGTATGCCGGTCTTTTTGCTCACCGAGGAAGCAACCTTGCCGCCGTTTTTCTCGATAAGCGCAGCGGCCTCGTTGCGAGCCATATTGGGCAGCGTGCCGGTTATTACAAATGTAATACCCGACAGCACGCCCTCTGACTGAGCAGTCAACTCCGCCTGCGTGTTGATGCCATATTCGGTGATGCGCTGCAGCCATTCACGGGTTTCCTCCCTGCGGAAGAAATCGGCAGTGTTCTTTGCCATCACTGCGCCAAAGCCGTCTATAGCGCACATCTGCTCCTCTGTAGCGGCTGCAATGGCTTCCAAAGAGCCAAAACGTCCGCAGAGCAGTTTTGCCGCCGCTGTGCCGATATGACGTATGCCGAATGCGGCGATAAGGCGGTACAGCTCGTTGCTCTTTGAGCGTTCAATTGCGGCCAGCAGATTATCGGCAGAGGTCTCTCCGAACTTATCAAGCTGCATAAGCTGCTCACGGGTCAGTGTGTAGATGTCAAGGGGGGTACTAATCAGACCACGTTCCACAAGCTGCTCGGAAACGGCTGTGCCAAGACCTTCGATGTCCATTGCATCGCGGGAGGCAAAATAAATCACGTTGCGCACAAGCTGTGCAGGACAGTTGATATTGGTGCAGCGCAGGGCGGCTTCGCCATCAATGTGGCTGACCGGCTCACCGCAGGAGGGGCAGTTTACCGGCATCTCATAGGGCACTGTGCCTTCGCCATGGGAAGCAACTGCTATGACCTCGGGAATAATCTCACCGGCCTTGCGCAGAATAACCCGGTCACCGATGCGAATATCCTTGGAAGAGATATATTCCGCGTTGTGCAGCGATGCACGTGACACTGTCGTGCCCGCAAGCTGCACCGGCTCGAACACACCTGTCGGGGTCAGTACGCCAGTTCTGCCGACAGCTATCTCGATGTCCAGCACAGTGGTTTCAGCCTGCTCGGGCGGGTATTTAAAGGCAACCGCCCAGCGTGGATATTTCGAGGTGCTGCCCAGTGCGGAGCGCATGGAAAGGCTGTTGACCTTTACCACAGCGCCGTCGGTGTCGTAGGCAAGAGCGGAGCGGCTCTCCCCTATTTTTTCGATTTCCTGTATTATGTCATCTATATTATGGAATACATCATATCGTGGAGAAACAGGGAAACCGCACTGCGAAAGCCAGTCGAGGGTCTGGGAATGTGTGTCAAAATCCCTACCCGTAACCCTCTGCATATTGAAAACAAAGATGTCCAGATTGCGCTCGGCAGTGATGGCAGCGTCCTTCTGGCGCAATGAGCCTGCGGCAGCGTTGCGTGGGTTTTTGAAGCCCTTCTGCCCTGCCGCCTCCTGCTGTGCGTTGAGCTGTGCAAAGCTCTTGCGGGGCATATAAACCTCGCCGCGCACCTCAAGATATGGCGGTGCATCGGGGATAGTCTTAGGAATGGAATTGATAGTGCGCAGGTTTTCGGTGATGTCCTCGCCTGTGTCGCCGTCACCGCGGGTAGAGCCGCGGATAAACACGCCATTTGTGTATTCCAGCGACACCGAAAGACCGTCAATCTTTGGCTCTACGTCAAACTGCGCATCGGGATATTCCGTAAGAACACCCTTGAGGAAGTCAATAACCTCTTCTACGGAAAACACGTCCTGCAGGCTCTCCATGCGCACCTCATGCACCACAGGAGAGAACTTCGCGGAGGTGTGACCGCCGACGTGCTGCGTCGGGGAATCCTCCGTGGCAAGCTGGGGATAAAGCTCCTCAATAGCCCTCAGCTCACGCATCAGGGCATCGTACTGGGAGTCCTCCAGCTCAGGTGCGTCCTCGTCATAGTAGAGATGATTGTTGCGGATTATTTCAGCACGCAGATATTCCGCACGCTGTGCCGCCTCTTCAAATGTAAGCCATTCGCTCATTATGCATACCTTCCGCAGCCAAGAAGCCGCTGTACCCAGAATACGGCACTGTCGGTCAGCCAAACCACCAGCGCAACCGCAATAAGAGCAAGCACTGCAACGCCAATCTTCTGCAGCAACGTAGGCTCTGGCTGTTCTTCTGCATTGGCTTCTTCGGTGATTTCTTCATCGGTTGACTTATCGGTCAACTCTTCGGCAGCAACGTCAATCACTGCGTCCTCGGGAGCGGCGACAACGTCCTCGTCAGTGCCCATACCGAGGGAAGCAAGCAGCTCCTCCGCCTTTTCCGCGTCCTCCATTCGTACTACCACATCAAAGCCATTTTCGGTAAAGCCCAGTGCGCTGGGCAGCACAAACAGGTTGTCAGAGGGTGTCTGGCGGATATAGCTTGCTATTCCCGCATCGGAGAGAGCGGCAGCCGCACTGTCTGCCTCGTAGCGGTAGCCTACGGACAATACCGTCTTTTCTGTGGCTTGATTCATGATAACACCTCGTTATGTATACTGTATTATGTGAATTTATCTAGGGCTTTATTCTTCTGTAGAAGCAGCTATAGTTACCGGTGTGGCAGGCTGCGCCCGACTGCACCACCTTGACAAGCAGGGTGTCCATGTCGCAGTCGTAGTGCATAGAAACCACCTTCTGCAGGTGACCGGAGGTCGCACCCTTGTTCCACAGCTCCTGACGGGAACGGCTGTAGAACCAGGTGTAGCCGCTTTCGATGGTTCTGCCAAGGGATTCCTTATTCATGTATGCCAGCATAAGCACTGTGCCGTCCTCCGCAGACTGCACCACTGTGGGGATAAGCTCACCCTTTGCGAAGAATCGGTCAAGGTCGGGCTTGCTTTCGGCTATAGTCAGCGCATCGTCAAGGCTCAGTGCGCCGGTGTATATCGCCTTGCCGCAGATGGCTCCGTAGAGGAAATCGTCCTTGAGCTTGCGCACAGCCTCGGTGCTGCTGATGCCGCCGCTGGCAATAATATCGCAGGAAACAGCACCGTTGATAAGGCTGAGCTGCTCGTAGTTGGGCTCGGTGAGGGTTCCGTCACGGGAAATATCAGTGAAGATGATGGTGCGCACACCAAGCTGCTCCATCTCTCTTGCAAGGTCAAGATAATTGACCTGCGAGGTGGCAATCCAGCCGTTGGCGGCAACCATTCCGTCACGGGCATCAATGCCAACGGCGATTCTGTCGCCATAAGCCTTGATTGCATCGACAAGAAGCTGCTTGTTCTCAAGAGCCGCCGAACCGAGGATAACTCGCTCTACGCCGTTTTCCAGATACAGCTCAACCGCGGACATCTCTCGTATGCCGCCGCCCACTTCCACCTTCATGCCGCTGTACTGCTTTACAACGTCCAGTACAGTCTGATGATTTACGGGGCGTTTGTCCTTTGCGCCGTCAAGGTCTACCATGTGCAGCCACTGTGCGCCTGCGGCAGAGAAGCTCTCTGCCGCAGCCAGCGGGCTTTCTGCCATCTGCGATGCTGTGCCGTAGTCACCCTTGACCAGACGGACACACTGACCGTCCTTTATATCTATTGCAGGAAGAATTATCATTGCCGGTATACTCCTGTATTATGTAAATTGTTTTCTTTCTGTTATGCAAAATGCTACGCCGATTAAAGCACGCCCTTGGTGGAAAGGGTGTCCTCGCGGGTGACGGCGCAGGCGATGCGCAGGGCATGGGCGCAAGCCTTGAACAGTGCTTCGATTATGTGGTGGGAATTGTCGCCGTACTGCTCGGAAAGGTGGAGAGTCAGCCCGCCGTTGACCGCAAATGCACGGAAAAATTCCACAGTCAGGCTGCAATCGTAGTCGCCGCACATAGCCTGAGGGTAGTGGGCGTTGAAGCAGAGGAAGGGACGTCCGCTGACGTCAACGTGTGCGCTGCACAGGGCTTCGTCCATCGGCACAGTAAAGCTGCCGTAACGGGCAATGCCCTTTCTCTCCCCTACTGCTTCCTTCAGTGCCATACCCAGCACGATGCCAACGTCCTCCACAGTGTGGTGTCCGTCCACGTTAAGGTCGCCCTCGCAGTGCAGACGCAGCCCGAAGCCGGAGTGCTTGGCAAAGGAATTGAGCATATGGTCAAAGAAGCCGATGCCGGTGCTGATTTCGGTCTCGCCGCCCTCAAGGCACAGCTCGGCGGTGATTCTGGTTTCAAGGGTCTCTCTCTTAATAACAGCAGTACGCATAGATTCTATCTCCCTGTCTATCATTTTGGGGGCTTTGCGGTGTTTCTGTTACAGCAGGCTCTCAAAAGCCGCAAGGAATTGCTCATTCTCCTCTGCAGTGCCGACAGTTACACGCAGGCTGCTGCCCAGCAGACGGATTACAATGCCCTTTGCTTTCAGCGCCTCGAACATCTCTTTGGCTCTTCCTGCGGGCATATTTATGAACATGAAGTTTGTCACAGTCTGCACAAGGGAAAACGCGCCCTCGTGACGCTTTTCCATTTCAGAAAGAGCGGCAAACAGCGCATCACGCTGGGAAAGCACAAGGCGCACAGCCTCGTGGATTTCATCAGGGCGGCTCAGTACCGCCGCTGCAGCCTCCTGCGAGAGGGTGTTAACGTTGTAGGGGGACTTGACCGCACGCAGGGCATCGGTCAGTCGGCGGCAGGCAACCGCAAATCCAACGCGCATACCCGCCATGCGGAAGGCTTTGGAGCAGGTGCGCAGGACTATCATATTGTCACGCTGGGGTGCAAGCTGAATTACCGGCTGATCCCAGAAATCCATGTAGGCTTCGTCCACCACAACAAGGCAGTTGGGACAGCCGTCCACGATGGACATGACCTCTTCCGTGGGCAGTGCAAGTCCTGTGGGGTTGCATGGGTTGGAGAACATCAGCAGTCGGCTGCCGTTCTGGTTGACATAATCAATCAGTGCCGCACTGTCGATGGTGCCGTCCTCACGCTTTTTGAAAACCGACACCTCCACCTCCGCCAGCGAGCCATAGAAATTGTACATGGAAAATTCTCTGTCCAGTACTGTCATGCGCTCGCCCCGCATAAGAAAAGCCTGCGTGATGACCGACAGCAGCTCGTCCGAGCCGTTGCCGGCGGTGATGTATTCGGGCGAGATGCCGTGATACTCGCCGAAAAGGCTGCATATCTCCGCCGCAAGGGGGTCGGGGTAGCGGTTGACCGCGCTGCTCCCTATCCGCTCATGCACCTCTCTCCATGTGTCCTCGGGAAGCTCCACGAAGGATTCGTTGGCGTCCAGACGGACGGAATATTCGCCGGATATGGGCTCATAGGGCTGCAGATTCTTTATCTTTTCACAAAGCTGATAACTCATACTGTATGCTGCGGCTCACCGCCGCCTGTTCCTTCCTCTTATTTCTCAAAACGCACCTTGACGGCATTGGCGTGTGCGGTCAGCTCTTCCGATTCTGCCATCAGGATAATGTCCTCGTGTGCCTCGTCAAGAGCGTCACGGGTGTAGTAGATGAAGCTGGACTTCTTGAGGAAGCTGTCCACAGAAAGCGGAGAGAAGAAGCGTGCTGTGCCGGAGGTGGGAAGCGTGTGGTTGGGGCCTGCGAAGTAGTCGCCCAGAGGCTCGGGGGAATAATTGCCGA
>SVPT01000112.1 GCA_015065695.1 Oscillospiraceae bacterium
ACGCGAGCTGGGTTCAGAACGTCGTGAGACAGTTCGGTCCCTATCTGTCGTGGGCGCAGGAAATTTGAGGAGCTCTGTCCTTAGTACGAGAGGACCGGGATGGACGCACCGCTGGTGCACCAGTTGTCATGCCAATGGCACAGCTGGGCAGCTAAGTGCGGATCGGATAAACGCTGAAAGCATCTAAGCATGAAGCCGGCTCCAAGATAAGATTTCCCATGGAATAATCCAGTAAGACCCCTTATAGACTATAAGGTTGATAGGTTGCAGGTGTAAGCGTGGTGACACGTTCAGCTTGGCAATACTAATCGGTCGAGGGCTTGACCTTTGTTCATCGCTTAGCTTCCTTCTTAAAGCTCCTTTGTTCAGTTTTCAGGGTATCAACCCTGTAAAAGAGGGCGTCCGCAATAGCGGACGCTTTTTTCTTTTACCTGTTTCTCTTCAAATGCTTTTCCTGCTTGGAATCCTGTTCGTAAATCTCTTTTGCCAGCACAAGCAGCAAGGGCAGCAGAAATATTCCGGCAACACCAAACAGCTTTCCGCCAACATACAACGCCAGCAGCATTGCCACCGGATGCACACCAAAGCTGCTGCCCATGATCTTTGGCTCAAGTACATTGCGGGTAACAGTAATTATCACGCAAAGCAGCAGCAGTGCAATACCTCGTGGGATATTCCCGCCAAGCATATCAAGAATACCCCAAGGGATAAGCACAGCGCCAACGCCCAGCACAGGCAGTACATCTACCAAAGAAATAATCAGTGCAACAGAAAATATATGGCTCACATCGGCAATCAAAATATCAATGATTAAGAAGCCGACGAGTAATTCCGAAAAGGTAATCAGCATGAGCAGGGAATAGGAGCGCAGCATGACAAGAATTACCGAAGAGGCTGCGTGCCGGATATTTGACAAGCGGTCTGCAAGAGAGCAGGGAATAAACCTTCTAAGCAAATCTGTCGCCCCGCTGAAATCTATACCTATATAAAACAGGGCAGTAAGGAAAAACAGAAAGGAAATCAAAAAGGTCGGCAGCTTGAGAGCAAATGTGCCAAGCGCACCGAAAGAATCCAGAAAGAAAGAAGAAAAGTTATTTGCAAGCTCAATAACCGTACCGGAAAGATCGGAAGTGAGTCTTGTGTAGAAATCGCTGAGCGGTTCTCCAAGCCATGCAGGAAGTTTGCTGAAAATGCTGCCCGCTCCCGAATCGCCGCCTATGCTGCTGATGAGATTATTAACCAGATTGGGCACATCTGCAATAAATTCCGTTAAACGGTTAACAAGAAATCTGCCTGCAGTCGTCAGAATAAATCCAACAACGGTTAGACTAAGCAGAATGAACAGCACAGAAATGATCTTTGGAGGAATCCGACTGAATCTGGATACCAATATTTCCGTTGGTTTATGAAGCAAAGCCGCAAAAAGGAATGCAGAAATAAAGGGGAGCAACAGGGGCAATGCATATCTGATGGAGAGATAAAGCAGTGCTGAAAGCGAAGCCCAAAACAGAAGAGATACCAGAAAATTCAAGCGTTTGTTAGTTATCATATACCCACCGGAATTTGTTATTTTAGTCATAATAATGCATAATGAACTATTGACATTGACCGAAACAGCGGTCATAATTAATAATAATAAGGAGGAGAAATAGTATGGAAGAATTTAGCAGAGTTGACAAAAGAGCAAAGACCAAGTGGCGAATTTCAAGGCTTATCACTTTGATATTCCTTGCAATAGTATTACTGCCGATAGCATTATCAGTGCAGGCAATGGCAACACCTGAGCTTGCCACGCTTACGTGGATAGGAGCCGGAGTAGTGCTTCTGGCACAGCTTATCAACCTGATCGTCTACCCGATTATCGAGTATATTCAGTGGTCGTACATGATAGCCGAGGACAGAATCGAAATTAAAAAGGGCATATTCTGGCGTTCACACACCATCATTCCCATCTCCAGAATACAGCACGTCAGCGCAGTCAGAGGTCCTCTGCAGCGTATGCTTGGTCTGTCGTCTATCGTAATCACTACCGCAGGCGGTCAGTGCAGCATTCAGGAGCTTTCCAAGAATGTCGCAGAGCAGATTTGCGATTCTCTGCAGAACGAGGTTCAGAAGCGTGTTGAGGCACTGATTGCAATCGAGCAGGCAAAGCTGGTTCATCCGGAGGCCGCAGAAAAGGCGGAGGTGCAGGCTGATGCTTGAACGCAGAAGATGCAGTCCGCTGTATATATTTGAAAGCGCAGTAAAGCTGCTGCTTCCTATACTGATTTATCTTTGGGCGACCTTCTCCAATGCCGCGGCAGAGAGCGACATAAGTATTGCTGAGCTTGCACAAAACAAAACTGCTGTTGTTTCAATACTGCTTACCGCATTTGCTGTGATTGCAGTGCTTGTGCTGATGATGTGGCTCCGCTGGAAGAACACATGGATAAGCGCAAAGGATAATGTGCTGCTTTACGAATCGGGCGTTTTTGCAAAGAAGAAAAAGTCCATTCCATTTTCAAAAATAAACACCATCGACATGGGTCGCAACTGGGTGCAGCGCATTTTCGGCACCTGCCGCCTGAAGATTGACACAGGCGCGCTCAATTCCTCCGGCAACGAAGCTGAGATGGATTTGGTTTTCACTCTCGCTGACGCAGAGCAATTCCGCGCATATATCCTCAACCGTGCCGCTGAGGACGAAGATCAGCTTCGCAAGGTAGCGCAGTCCCCACTCAAGGTATCTGCGGACACAAAGTGGACGATAAAGGCAAAGTTCAACGACTTTTTCCTGTACGGTCTGACTTCGTCCGGCATATGGAAACTGTTCCTGCTGGCAATTGCATTTGTTACCTTCATTGCTGAGCTGTCCACAACAGCGCTGGATGCGCTCATGGAATTCCTTTTCCCCAGAGTGGAATCAGTGTGGAATACCGTATCATCGCACAGCATTTTGATTATTATACTTCTGTGCCTCGTGGTATTCGCGGGACTGATGGTTTTGTCCAGTCTTTTCAATATTCTGACAGCAACCATCAAGTTCTATAACTTCCGTGTTGCCCGTGAGATTGACAGCATCATCGTCCGCTACGGCTTGGTTTCCCTTAAGAACTACACCATGCCTGTGCGCAACATCCACGCAGTGGTAGTACGGCAGAATCTGTTCCAGCAGATGGTTGGTCTGTGCAGCGTGGAGATGGTTTCCATTGGTTACGGCGATGAGAATACCGAGAATTCCCTGCTTTTCCCCATTATCAAGAAGAACAAGCTGCCCTGGCTGCTTGAGACACTGCTGCCTGAGTACAAGAACAAAGCAGAGCTCCATGGCACAGATAAGCGTTCCATTCGCTTCCACATCATTCGCCCTGTGTTCTGGTGCGCACTCATGTTCGCTACAGCGATATTCTTCCTGAACTTCATCTTCGAAAGCCTTACCCTGAGCCTTGTCATCGCCGGTCTGCTGCTTGTGATGATTCTCGTTGGCGGCATATTAAACTACAAAAATGCTGCAATAGGCTGGGACGATAACGTAATCGTCGTGCAGGCAGGCGGCATGAACAAGCATACTCACTATATCCGTACCGATGCAGTGCAGTCGGTGCGCAGTGTCAGCGGCATTTTCCAGCGCAGACACGGTCTGGTAAACTACGCGATAGACTTCCACGCACCTCTTGTACGCTCTATCGCTGTGGTGTCGCATCTTGATAAAAAGTATGCTGAACCTGTAGCAAAGGCTGTTGAGAAGGTAATGTAACTAAACAATGATCCCAATGCGCCGCGGCTCAATGCTGTCGGCGCATTTCATTTGCAAGCTGCTCAAACAGCTCAACGCATTTAAAGCGCACCTCATAACCGCTGCTTTCTACAATATCAAGCTGCTGCTGCTGAAGCACCATGTCAAGCCCCTCCGTGTCGGAAGCACCGGGCACGCAAAGCATAGGGAACATCACGCACCACCAGTTGCGCCCCTGTGCGCTGCCAATCTTCACCCTGAAAGCCTTGTACACACCGGCAGGCAGAGTAACCTGCTCATAGGTGCGGGTTGGGAAATACTGGTCGTCCAGCTCAACCGATACGGGATAATCATACCCGCGGGCATACACCTCGTCCTGTGCGGCTCTGCGTATATCCTCAAGACGGGCTTCTGCCGCGGCAGCCGCATCATTTATATCGGCGCAGCCGGAAAAAATGCCAACCGATTCGGTAAGTATTCTGTCGCGCACAGCCAGCTTGAGCTGCTGGTCCTCAGCGCTGTCGGAATTGGCCAACACGTGCAGCCGCAGAATGTTTGCGCGAATGTCCAGACACTCCCGCTCAAAGGAGATAAAACTGAGCAGCACGCAAAAGAGCATAGCCAACAGTAATGACAATTCAAAACGCTTCATAAAAAAACACGACCTTTCGTCCAACTTTTGCTGTGAGTGTGGACAAAGGCCGTGTCTTTTATTCAGTTGAAATTCTGTCGTGTAGTTTCGACAAATAATCCCCGGGGTATATGATAGTATGTCTGTCAGAGGTCCGTCTCACACCCGCAGGAAACGGGCTGAGCGGAAAATACATCATCATAGCTGCGCTCAAGAAGGCTGACGCAGTCGTCTGCGGCGTCCTTGTCGGTGAAGATGCCGAATACAGCAGAGCCGCTGCCCGTCATGCACGCACCCAGCGCGCCTGCGTCCAACATAACCTGTCTGATAGAAGCAACGTCGGGAAGGTCAAGCACCTGCTCAAATACATTACACAGCCCGCGGGCGATGGCGGCAATGTCCTGTGAGCATATGTCCTCGCACATGGTCTCGCTGTCGGGGTGGGCGAAGTTGTCGCCGTGTCGGTCAACTGCGCGGTAAGCCTCCGCAGTGGAAACGCTGCATTCGGGCTTGGCGATTACAAACCAGCAGTCGGGCATATCGGGGAGAGGAGCGAGAATGCTTCCCGTACCGCGTGCCATCATCGTGCCGCCCGAAATGCAGAAAGGAATATCCGCACCGACTTCGCCGCCGATGTCGCACATACGCTCGGTGTCCAGCCCGGTCTCGAATATTTCGTTCATGGCGATGATAACGGCTGCGCCGTCTGCGCTTCCGCCAGCCATACCCGCACCGGTGGGAATGTTCTTCTTGATTTTGATTTCAATACCTGTGCGGGGGATGCCTGTAGCCTCAAAGAAGGCTTCCGCGGCGCGGTAGGCAATGTTGCTTTGGTCGTCGGCAATGCTCTCGTCGCTGGTGCTGACCGTAATCTCGCTGCCGCCCACTTTGCGGACAGTGACAAGGTCGTGCAGCGAGACAGACTGCATTACCGACTCAAGTAAGTGGTAATCATCGTCGCGTTTGCCGATGATGTCAAGTGTCAGGTTGAGCTTGGCGTGTGCCTTGACAGTAACCTTCATGATGTATGTGTTTCCTCCAAAAATTCAGATAGTAATTAGGTTGAAATATGCAAGGAAAGGAGGCTTAAAGCTCCTCGTCGATAAATTCCTTGATGCGGCGCAGTGCTTCGCCGATGTGCTTGACGGAGTAGGAATAGGAAACGCGGGCATACCCCTCGCCGCTTTCGCCAAAGGCGGAGCCGGGGACGATGGCAACGTGCTTGGAAAGCAGTAGCTTTTCGCAAAATTCGTCAGAGGTCATGCCGGTGTGTTTGATGGAGGGGAAGATGTAGAATGCACCCTCCGGCTTGTGACATTCAAAGCCCAGCTCGCGGAAGCCGTCCACGATGTAGCGGCGGCGCATATCGTATTCGCCGCGCATCTTTGCGATGTCCTCGTCACCGTTGCGCAGTGCCTCGATGGCTGCGTACTGAGCGGTGGAGGGGGCGCACATCACAGCGTACTGATGCAGCTTGGTCATCATCTGGATAATGGGGGCGGGACCAAGGGCGAAGCCCAGTCGCCAGCCGGTCATGGAATAGGACTTGGAAAAGCCGTTGACCACTACAGTGCGTTCACGCATACCGTCCAGCTCGGCGATGGAAACGTGCTGTGTTTCTCCGTAAGTAAGCTCGCTGTAGATTTCGTCGGAAAGCACCACAATGTTGGTGCCGCGCAGCACCTCCGCGATTTCCTCAAGATGCTCACGGCGCATGACCGCGCCTGTGGGATTGTTAGGGAAGGGGAGGATAAGCAGCTTGGTACGCGGAGTTATTGCGTTGCGAAGCTGCTCTGCGGTAAGGCGGAATCCGTCCTCTGCCTTGGTGACGATGGGCACGCCAACGCCGCCCGCCATGACAGCCAGCGGCTGATAGCAGACAAAGCAGGGCTCAGGGATAAGCACCTCGTCGCCGGGAGAAAGTAGTGTGCGCATACACAGGTCAATTGCTTCAGAACCGCCGACAGTGACCAGCACCTCGTGCTTTGCATCGTAGCTGCAGTTGTATCTGCGCTCGTAGTATGCGGCTATCTCAATAAGCAGCTTGGTAAAGCCTGCGTTGGGGGAGTAGCGTGTCTTGCCCTTGTGCAGGGTGTCAATGCCCTCCTCGCGAATATGCCAAGGGGTCTTGAAGTCGGGCTCACCCACCGAAAGGGAGATGACATCGTCCATCTCGGAGGCTATATCAAAAAACTTGCGTATGCCGGAGGGCTTTACAGAGGCTATGCTTTGGTTGAAAAGAGACTGATAATCCATCAGGAGAACAGCCCCCTCTCGTCAATCTCACCCTGAGTCAGTATAACGCCGCTGTCCTTGTATCGCTTGAGAACAAAGTGGGTGGCGGTGGACATGACGGAATCGAGAGTGGAAAGACGACGGGCGACAAACATTGCAATATCCTGAATGGAGCGGCCTGTTACATAAACAGCAAAATCATATGCACCGCTCATCAGGTGGACTGTCTCAACCTCGGGGAATTCCAGAATCTCGCTGGCAATCTCGTCAAAGCCGGTGTCGTGGAGCGGAGTGACCTTCAGCTCAATGA
>SVPT01000113.1 GCA_015065695.1 Oscillospiraceae bacterium
CGACAGAATTTCCTTAAAACTAAAAGGAATGAGTCCGGTGCAATACCGAACTCATTCACAAGCAAGTTAATATTTTCTTTTGTCTAAACTTTTGGGTGCACTTCACCGCCGGCTTGCAAGGGATTTATGCGCACAAAAAAACATAATTGTAGGGCGGGGGCTTGCTCCCGCCGAAATGTGCTGCAACGCAGGAATATGTTGACAATGCCTTGCAAACGTGATGCAATCGGTTAGATAAATTGGAATTTAGTATAGATGATTAATTATCTGAAAGAGGAGTGAAAGCCAAATGTCAAAGCAGTTGATAGCAATGCACAAATCACGAAAAAAACCTTGTGTTGGTGACGTTTTTGTGCTTCAACCTTTTTCTGGCACATTCTACTTTGGTAAAGTAATTCAATCAGATTTACAGTCTGATGATTCGTTTATCCGTGGTATGTTTTTGGTCTATATCTATGATTACAGTTCAACAAAAAAAGAAATTGTGACGGATTTTGAAAATAGTGATTTCTTGATTGCACCAATGATAATTAATACGCAACCATGGCTAAAAGGATATTTTGAAACAATCGGGAATATCCCTGTAACAGTTCAAGAACGTAATGTTGAATATGGTTTTTGGGACGTAATTAAAAAACATTATGTTGATATTAAAGGCAATGTATTAGACAGTCCACCAAAATATCATTCAATATACGGTTTAGGAAGTTACGGTATCATTACAAAGGAAGTCTTTAAGGCTTTAGGAAGTGATAATGCGTTGGAATCAGAAAGTTAGCAAAGAATCTTATTCAAGTCAATTTCCAATTTATATGCGAGAACATGAAAATACCCCCGACGCTTATGTCGGGGGTATCGTTTTGTTTGGCTATGAAATTACAACGAGGCTTTCCACCAGCCCTGCAGCCAGCGGAGCAAGCCGTAGCACCTGATGTACGACCAGCGCATTATCCACACTGTACCTCGGCTGCGGCGCAGTGCAGGATTCTCTGCGGAGTAGAGGGCTTTTTCGGTATCCTCAAACAGCGACAGCAGTCTGCCGCAATTCTTTTTGCTCAGCCATTTGCACTCGCTTTCCAGACGTACACCGTACTCGGCGAGGGTTTCCTCGGGGCTGCGTTTTATTCCGGCAGCCGCAAGCACCCACATTGCCCTGTGGCAGCGGCGTATGACCGCATAGCCTCTTTTGCCTGCGTGCTGTTTTCTCATACGCGAGCGGCGCACTATGCGCTGCACAAAGGGGTGGGAAACGAGGAAAAGCAGCACTGCGGCGGCAACCGCGCTGTAGATATAAATGAGGACTTTCTTGAGCATTGCGGCGTTTTTCGCCTGCTCCAACTCATTCTCAATCTCCTCTTCCATAGCCGCCTGTGCCTGAGCCGCTGCTCTGGTCTTGACGGGGTCGAAAACCACCCAGCCATGTCCTTCGATATACAGCTCTGCCCATGCGTGAGCATTGCCGCTGTTGATGCGAACGGTCTTTCTGCTTGACTTTGGAACACTGTAGCCGATGACAAAGCGGCTGGGGATACCCTCACAGCGGGCAAGCACAGCCATGGCACTGGCAAAGTACACGCAGTAGCCCTCGCCCGATTCGTAGAGGAAATGCTCGACAAAGTCTGCGCCCTCAGGCACTTCACCGACCTCGGTGGTATATTCCAGTGCTGCAAGTCTGTCCCGCAGGGCGAGTGCCTTTTCATAGTCGGTGGTACAGCCGGCGGTGGTTTCCTCCGCATACTGCGTCACCCTTTCGGGCAGCTCCTCCGGCAGGGCAAGGCACGCCTCCCGCAGCTCATCGGCAAGGCTGTATTGGGTCACGCTGCCCGCAAAGCATACGCTGTAATACTCGGGGAATACCTCACCGAAGGTCATGCGGCTGTCATCACGGTAGGCGTCCAGTCGGCTGTTGATATTCTGTATGTTATTGGTATATGGCGGGTAGAAGATATTGCTGCCCGCACCGTACAGATTGCGTATCTGCACCATGCCGTAGGGGCTTTGAGAATAGGGCATATCGGTATCGGAGGTGGTGTAGCCCGCTCCCTCAGGCGGTGTGACTGACACCCAGCCCCTGCCGGTGTAGCTGTCGTATATGCCGCCCGCAAGACGGTCGGTGGTGTACACTCCGTCAAAGGTGACATCAAGGCATTTATCGGAGGTAACCTGCAGCCAGCCGCCAAGACTCGATACGTCGTCGTCAACACCTGACTGCGATGTGCCATCGTCCACCTTGTCAACGTCCAGAGCATCTTCCAGCTCCTCAAGCTGCTGACTGTCCTTTACCTGCACCAGCTTTTCCCACTGTATGCGGGTCTTGGGTACGGGTATTATCAGCGCGGCGAGTATCACTGCCACGCAAAGGGGAAAATACCACACAGTGCGCCTGACTCCCTCATCGGTCTTTTCCGCGGGAGTCATAATCTGACAAAGCACCAGCAGCACATAGGCGATATACAGCAGCATGGGCAGTGTGTCCAGCCTTATCCTTGCCCACACAAATACCAGCAGACACAGCGCAATGCTGCCCGCTGTAATGCACCGCAGCACAAAACCGCTGTTGACAAGCCGCACCGCCGAGCAGAGCAAGACACAGGCACACAGCACCGGCAACACAAGGGCACCTACGGGGACACTTTTTTCGGCAAGCAGCCGCGATGCCACGCTTCCCCATTCTCCGGGGATAAACACAGCAGCCGCACCGATGACTGCAGCGGCGACGGGGATAAGGATATTTGCCAACCTGGGCAGCTTGGGCAGCTCCAGAAAGAATGTGATGGCGGCACACAGCAGCATTGCCGTCCACGCAAGCAACTTGTTTTCTGCATTGGCGGTTGCTTCGGCAGCCAGTGTAAAGGACATCGCCGCCGCCAGCAGCGCCGCCGCAATTGCCTGCGGCATACGCGAGCCGTTATTGACTATCTCGTTAGTATTGTTATTCATATCAGCAAAGTATATCGGTTATGTCGCAATCGTCCGGCACAGAAATAAAGGTGAAGCCTGCGGCATGATTTTCGGGGCGGTCGGAATGCTCGCCGCCAAATTCCATCAGCACGCACTCCGCGCCGCTCTCGGCTGCATCGGTCAGCATGGCTGCCGCATTGTCGTCCTCTCCGCAGATGAGCAGCGCACAGCAGGAATAGTGCATCTCGGGAATGACCGCTGCCGCGCCGCCCTCCTCAAAGGTCATGTGGCAGGTCCATTCGTACAGCTCGTTGAAATCGCCCTGAGAACGGATAATGAAGCGGCTGTAGGCGGTGTACACGTCCACGTCGATATTATGCTCAAGGCAGTAGGCGGACATGGCAAGCATGGTTTCCAGCAGGTTGTCCTCCCTTGCAATGGCGGCTTCCTCCGCGCAGAAGCGGCGGGTATCCGCAACGATTACCAGCGAGGGACGCTCAATGCCTGTAAGCTGACGCACCTGAAGCTGACCTGTACGCGCACTTGCCTTCCAGTGTATCAGGCGCGGGTCATCACCGACAACGTACTCATGCACCGTATCACCCGGTACGGCATCGAAGCTGCTTATCATGTTTCGCGGCTTGCTGCCCTCGAAGGAGAATATACCCATGCTGTCGGGGTGGAGAATACGCGGATACACCGTCACCCGCAGCTCCACAGGTGGGTCGAATGCGGGACGGATTATGCCCAGCACATCGCTTATCATCAGCTTCTTTACGCCGACGACATATTCACCGCGGCGTTTGCACACCAGCGTTGTGGACACCTCCCTTGAGGTGTTGGGGTCAAAGGACAGTGCCATCGGGTCCTTTATGTCCTTTACCTCCGAAAGGTCGGAGTGAAAGGACAATTCCAGACGGGGCACAGCGGAAAAGCGCATTTCATTGGAAATGCGGCAGATATACTTTACCGGCTCATTCTTGATTGCATACCGCGAATCCAGCCGCTGCATCACACGCAGACGATAATAGACGTACAGCGTGTACAGCGAGGACAGCAGCGGCATCAGCACCGAAATGAACAGCAGGGTATACACCAGTCTGCCCGAACGGATACTGGCAAGGAAAAGTGCCAGAAGGAAAAAACACAGCACAAGCACTCTTCGCAGCTTCATGCCCACACTCCTTTCGTGAAATACGGCAGCAAACCGCTCACGGTGCGGCTCACAGCACCGGCACTGTTACGGAATTGCGTATGCGGCTGATTATCCATCTGGCATCGTGACCTGCGGCGCGCGCCTTTGCGGAGGCAACGACGCGGTGTGCCATGACGGGAATGAATACCCGCTTGACATCATCGGGAGCAACGTAGTCCCTGCCATCTATGTAAGCAGTGGCTTGTGCGGCACGGGTCAGTGCGATTGCTGCGCGGGGGCTTGCGCCCAGCAGCAGGTCCTCACTGGTGCGGGTGAGACCAACCAACTCGGTGATGTAGCCGATGACCTCACGGCACACTGTGACCTGCCTGACCTCCTGCTGCAGCTCCAGAAGCTGCTCGGGCTGCATGACCGCCTTGGGGGTACCGGCACGCTCGCCTGCTATGGCACGGCTTATCATCATTTCTTCATCATCACGCTCGGGGTAGCCAATGGATATGCGCATTATAAAGCGGTCAAGCTGTGCCTCCGGCAGGGGGTATGTGCCGGAATGCTCTATGGGATTCTGGGTGGCGGCAACAAAGAAGGGCTCGGGCAGCGGATAGGAAACGCCGTCCACCGTCACCTGATGCTCCTCCATCGCCTCCAGCAGAGCAGACTGGGTCTTGGGGGGAGTGCGGTTGATTTCATCGGCAAGGATAATATTCTTCATTATCACGCCCGGCTTGTATTTGAACTGACCGCTCACGCTGTCGTATATACTGACGCCGAAAACGTCCGAGGGCATGGTGTCCGGCGTAAACTGTATACGTCCGAAGGTGCAACCGAGAGAGGCGGCAATTGCCAGCGAAAGGGTGGTCTTACCAACGCCCGGCACGTCCTCCAGCAGCAGATGTCCGCCGGCAAGCAGGGCTGTTACCGCAAGCTCTGCCGCTTCGCGTTTTCCCACCAGTGCGGAGGAAACGCTGTCAATAAGGCTTTGCGCAAGAACATTTTTCATTTTGTTCGGCTCCCTTTCGTTTTTGTTTTGCTGCACTGTACAGCACTTTGATTACAGCTTGAATTATACTGTATCAGTATTTTTAAATAAACCTAATAAACTATTGATGTTATTGTAACAGTCTATATTTTTATATGATATATCTATGCTGCTCGGTATTTTCTGATACGATGCAAATATGCTATTTGCTGCACAGGTATTGCTGCCGTATGTCCTGCGGCACAAGGCTGCCTCCTGTAGCCCAGAGGATATGCGTTGCGTTGTCGTCACTGATTGGTGTGCGCCTGTAGGCATCAACTGCGATGCATGAGGAGGGCTCTATGAAAATGCCTTCGCTGCGGTGCAGCAGGCGCAGTGCGGGAAGCAGCACGCTGTCGGGCGCGGTAAAGCAGCCGTCAAGCAGCGGCTGCATCAGTCGGCACACAAGCTCTGACGGTCTGCCCACAGCAAGGCCGTCCGCTTCGGTGATGCCGCTCAGTCCGATGTCCTGCACAGAGATGCCGCTTTGCTTTCCGGTAACAAGCCCCAGCGTGGCACAGGGACATTCCGTTGGCTCGACAAAAAAGCAATGCACGTTATCCCCGAAGATGTGTTTGAGTCCGAATGCTATGCCGCCCGGCGCACCGCCCACGCCGCAGGGCAGATATACGCACAGCGGGTGGTCTGCATCAACGGCGATGCCCGCCTTATCAAGCTGCGCGGCAAGACGCTCTCCCGCCACGCTGTAGCCCAGAAACAGGTCTGCGCTGTTTTCATCGTCCACAAAATGGCTCTTGGGGTCGGCGGCAGAAAGGCTGCGGCCCTGCGACACAGCCTGACTGTAGTCACCTGTGTACTCCATGACCTCCACGCCCTTGCTGCGGAGAAGTGCCTTCTTCCACTCCTTCGCGTCGGCGGACATATGCACCACTGCGCGGTAGCCCAGTGCAGCGGCGGCGATGCCTATGCTCATGCCCAGATTGCCTGTGGAGCCTACCTGGATTGAGTATTGCGAGAAGAAATCGCGGTGGTCGGCAAGGGCCGCAAGGCTATCGCCTGTGGAAATGTTGCCCGCAGAAAGGGCAAGCCGCTCGGTGTGGTGCAGCACCTCGTATATGCCGCCCCTTGCTTTTACGCTGCCTGCAACGGGCAGATGGCTGTCCAGCTTTATAAACAGCCGCCCGTTGGGGATTTTCCCCTCGGTGCGCAGCAGCTCCTTTGCGGCAGGAATCTCCCGCAGAGGTGACTCGATGATGCCGCCTGACGGTGCGGTTTCCGGAAAGAGCCGCTCCACCAGCGGCGCATAACGCTGTAGGGCGGCTGAAGCTTCGGCGATGTGGGCGGCGGCAAGCTGCTGCCTGCCCCTCTGCGCAAAGGGCAGCTTATTCTCATTCGCCCAGTAAAGTGGCTTTCTCTCCCTGAGAAACTCCAGTGCCTGCGCTCTGTTCATGGCCTCTCCCCCACTCATCGGTCGTGGCTGCCAAGCTGCCAGAATGCCACCGCGCTGGCGGCGGCTACATTGAGGGAATCCACACCGTGGGACATGGGAATACGCACCGTGTAGTCGCAGTCGGCTATGGTGGTGTCGGCGAGACCGTCGCCCTCTGTGCCGAGGATTATTGCAAGCCTGCTCTCTGCGCACAGTGCGGGGTGGTCTATTCCCACAGAATCGTCACGCAGAGCCATGGCGGCTGTTTTGAAGCCCATCTCCCGCAGGATACTCATTCCCATTTCCGGCCAGTCGGAGGTGCGCTTTCCGATGACCGTCCACGGAATCTGGAACACTGTGCCCATGCTCACGCGGGCGGCGCGGCGATACAGCGGGTCGCTGCAG
>SVPT01000114.1 GCA_015065695.1 Oscillospiraceae bacterium
GCTCAAAGCGGGGTGTGCCCAGCCGATTCACTCTCCCCACATAGTCGGTGCATATGGGTGCGGCGTGCATATTGCCGCAGGTAAAGGAAAACTCGAGCCAGCCGCTGTCGGAAAGCAGTCGCTCGCAGTATTCCACATCGCCAAATTCCGTGTCTATCAGCAGGTTTATCTGATAGCGTCCGTCCTCAAGCAGAATACATTCCTGCCCAAAGGCAAAACCCAGCAGGGGCAGGGCATCGGGGTTATCCAGCCCGCATCGCTCAAATACCGCAGCAACCTTGCCCCATTCCCGCTCGGCGGTGGTCATGACAATGCTGTCGCCGTCGGGGGAAACCACCACCCGCTGATTGTTGAGAGAGAAGAAATTCTGAAAAAAGGAGCGGGAATCAATGTCCAGCCGGGCGGTGCAGCTACTCAGCTCAGAAAGGCAGAGTATGCGGCGCTGCTCGTTGGCGCGCTGCAGCTCCATGAGCCAGCGAAAGAAGGGGAGCAGCCCGTCAGGGGTGCATACCAGAGCGTTGACGGAGGCATACTGCCTGAAAAGGTCAGAGGGGATAATCCTGTCAAGACCGCGGAAGTCCTCCTTAAGCTGCCGGAGTGAGTTGTGAATCATCTGGGCAAGGGCAATCCTTGTACGCAGGGGGGCCTGCTGCAGATGAATGGTTATGTCAGCTTCAGAAAACTCGTTCAGCGAGGAAAAGGAGGAGGAGCATTTGGCGAAATACTGCTCCAGTCCTATAGCTTTACGGTCGATGTAGTTCATTGTTATATACAGTGTTCCTATCCGTAATATCTTATGCAGGAAACAACACGCCCCAGTATACTGAGAGATTCAGGGGCGACATAGATGGGCTGATAGCAGTCGTTTTCCGGCTGCAGACGTACAACGCTCTCCTCCTGATACAGCCTCTTGACGGTTGCCTCCTCGTCGATGAGTGCAACGACAATCTCTCCGTTGGAGGCGGTGGGGCATTTTTCGACGATGATTATATCGCCGTCGAGGATACCTGCATCGTGCATACTATCGCCCTTTACACGCAGGGCAAATAGCTTGTTGCCGCGATAATGGCTGGTGGGGAAGGGGACATGGGCAACAATGTCCTCTGTGGCGTAGACAGGCGCGCCTGCGGTGACACGCCCGAGAAGAGGCACCTGTATCATGGTGGAATCCTCCGACAGCTTGATGGAGCGGTTGAGTCCCGATGCGCGGGAAATGTAGCCTGCTTCCTCAAGAGCGCAGAGGTGTCCGTGTACGGTAGAGGTGGACTTTATACCGGTTGCAGCGCAGATTTCTCTGACAGAGGGGGGGACACCCTCCTGTATGCGCTGGCGCAGAAAATTAAGTACAAGCTGCTGTGACGGTGTAATTTTAGCAGACATTATAAATACCTCCTGAAAAGGAACTCTTTGCATTGCAATAATAGAAAAAGTTTTGCTTTATGAGAGCAATAATCTGTGTTACAATCTTCATTTATCCATATAATAACACAAATCAGGCAAAAAAGCAAACATTTGTTTCCCTCTTCAAAAAAATAAATCCTGTCAGCATACCGACAGGAAGAGGTGAAGACACGAGTGATCATTTGAGGAAATGAAATTTCTTTATAAGATGTTCACATAGTATTAACATATATATAAATTTGGCGGCTATAATATAAATGCACATAAGAGATTGCTTGGCAGGGAGCCGCACCCGGTCAGGCATTGTGCAAAAATTGTTTTACCCCTCCTCAATGTACCCCCAAGCTATGCTATGAAAGCCTCGAACTGCCGCAAGTTCGAGGCTTTCTGGCTTTTTTATTTTATGCTTGAATTATTGGGAAATTCACTCAGAGCAGCTCGGGGAATGCCGCTTCCACGGTGCGGACAAAGTCGTCAAGCGCGGCATCGCGTGTCTTGTGACCAAAGGCACAGCTTCGCACACATTCGGCAAAGGCAGCATTGATCACCGACTCATATTCGGAATGTATATGCATTTCCGCGCTGCCTGCCGCATCGGAAAGTACGGTGCAGAGGTTCTGTCCGCCAAGGAAGTTTTCGTAGAACTGAGCGTCATATTTTATCTCGTCCACCACGGTGCGGCTGGCGGAGAATGTGCCGTTTATCAGGCAATTCTTTACCATCGCCTCCTCCTCTGCGGTAAAGTAGCGCAGGAAGGTTTCCGCCTCCTCGGGAAGCTGGGTGCCGGAATACACAGCCAGCCAGCAGCCGCCCCAGTTGGAGCTTTGAGGACCTTTGACCGCAGCCCAGTCACCGAATGAGCCGCTGCCTTCGGAGGTGCCGCCACAGGCTTTTTCCAGAACGGAATGCATACCCATGCCGGAGGAAAAATAGCCAAAGACACTCTGCGGGTCGCTGATGCCGCCAACCCATGCAGCCGACCACTGCTCGGCTTCGTAGATAAGCTCATCGTCCGCAAGCTGAGTGGCATATTCAAGGAAAGAAGCGGCGGTGGGGGGAACGGTCAGGCGGTTATCAAAAATCCAACCCTCGCTGTCGGCTGCCATGTATGTGCGCATCATATCCTCGATGCCCACCACCATGGAGGTCTTTCCGCGTGAGCCTTCACGAATGGCAAGGGCGGTCTTGCGGAAGCCATCCCAGTCGGAAATCTGCCGCTGTATCTCTTCGGGGTCGTCGGTGCCGAGATATGCCTTGGCAATGCTCCTGCGGTAGAAGAAAAGTCCGGGGTCGGGCTGCCAGCATACTGCCTTCAGCGTGCCGTCCTTGTCCCTGCCCGCGTCAATGGCATAGGAAAAATAGCCGCTGCTCGTAAAGGAACGCTCCAGCGAGCCAAGCTCTGCGGTCAGCTCGGAGTTGGTGTAGCGGTACAGGTCGTCCGGAGCAAGCATGAATACGTCCGGCAGACCGCTGCCCTTGATTACCGCTTCCTCCAGCTTGCTGTCCATATCTTCAGGCGCAACGATTTCGATGCGGGGTTCCCAGTCGATGGCGGGGAAGTCATCGCCAAAGCAGGAGAGAAGCTGGTCGCGGTACTGCTCGGAGAATACCCATACAGTCAGCGGACGAAGCTGTTTATCCTCGCCGCGGGAGCAGCCCGCCGCAGTCAGCAGCATAGCTGCCGCGACAATCAGCGCAAGTACATTGCGGGTGAATTTTCTCATGTTGTGTGACCTTTCAGTGATATATTGCATCTGCGGTCATCATTATAATACATTCCTGCGGAAAGTTCAACAATATTTGGAGGAAGAACAGCTGCGTTACTTGATAATACCCGCCATATGTGGTATAATAATCTGATGAACGAATCAGGACTGCACAACAGCCCTGAACAGGAGGATCAATATGAAAAAATACAACTGGGGCATTATCGGAACAGGCAGAATCTGCGGAAAATTCTGCAGAGCGCTGCGTATGCTGGACAGAGCTAATATCACAGCAGTATGTTCCCGCACCGAAGAAAAAGGCAAGGCGTTTGCCGCGGAATACGGCATAAACAATGTGTACACAGACATCGCAGAGCTGTGCGCCGACGGCAATGTGGACGTCATATATATAGGCACTCCCCATCCTATGCATCTTCAGGCAATGCTTACCGCTCTGGAGGCAGGCAAGCACGTCCTGTGCGAAAAGCCCATGACCCTCAACGAGCAGCAGGCGCAGGCCGCTATTTACGCGGCAGAGCGCAACGGCGTATTCCTCATGGAAGCCATGTGGACACGCTTCCTGCCCGCTGTACAGCAGGTGGTCAAGTGGGTCAGAGCAGGGGAGATTGGCGAGGTGCGCGAGGTAATGTCCAGCTATCGCAGAGACTTACCCGAGGATCCTGCCTCGCGGCTGTACGCCCCCGAGCTGGGCGGCGGCGCAATGCTTGACCTTGGTGTTTATCCTCTCTTTGCCGCACAGCTTATGCTGGAGGGAGAGGCAGAGGTGCTGTCCACCGAAGCCACCCTTTCCAATACCGGCGTGGACATGGACTCCACCACCATGCTGCGCTACCCCGGAGGACGCAAGGCTTATATCTCCACCGGCTTTGACTACAACTCCAACAGCACCATAATCGAGGGAACAGACGGCTACATCACCGTTCCCAACTGGTGCTATACCCATTCGGCATACCTCTTCAAGGGTACGGAGGGCACTCTGGCAGAGTCCTTCTGCCAGCCCCACGAAAACGGTATGCAGTACGAAGCCGAGCACGTTATGGAATGCCTTGACAAGGGACTGACTCAGTCACCCGACTATCCGCTGGAATATACCCTGCGTGAGATGCGCTGCTGCGACAAGCTGCGCAAGGCATGGGGTGTTCACTATCCCGGCGAGGATGAAATTATTTCCGCAGCCACCGCTGACGCAGCTTCCGAAGCAGTGTCCACCGAGGACGTAAGTACCGAAAAGCATATGCACAGCCAGGCAGACGACTGGTTCAAGGACGCAGTGTTCTACCATATCTATCCGCTTGGAATGTGCGGCGCACCCGAATACAATGACTTTACCTCGCAGCCCGTTGACCGCCTGAGCGCAGTCGGCAAGCTGCTTGACCACATAGACAACATAGGCTTTGATGCCGTCTACTTTGGCCCGGTGTTTGAATCCACCAAGCATGGCTACGACACCGCCAACTACGGCGTTATCGACCGCCGTCTGGGCACAAATGAGCAGTTTGCACAGCTTTGCCGCCGGCTTCATATGCGCGGTATCCGCGTTGTGCTGGACGGTGTGTTCAACCATGTCGGACGTGACTTCTGGGCATTCCGCGATGTTATTGCCAACAGGGAAAGCTCTCCCTACCGCGACTGGTTCCACATCAACTTTGGCGGCAATTCCAACTACAACGACGGCTTCTGGTACGAGGGCTGGGAGGGTCACTTCGACCTTGTCAAGCTCAACCTGCACAATCCCGAGGTGCGCAAGCACATCTTCGAGAACATTCGTGTGTGGGAGGAGCAGTTTGGCATAGACGGTCTGCGTCTGGACGTTGCCTACTGCCTGGACGAGGGCTTTATCCGCGAGCTGCATTCCTTCTGCAAGGGTCTGCGCAGCGATTTCTTCCTCCTTGGTGAGTGTGTCCACGGCGACTACCGCCGCCTCATCAATGATTCCATGCTGGATTCCGTCACCAACTACGAGTGCTACAAGGGCATCTACTCTTCCATCAACTGCGGTAATATGCATGAGATAGGCTATTCGCTGCACCGTCAGTTCGGCTCGGAAAACTGGTGCATCTACAGAGGGCTCAATCTGTACACCTTTGTGGATAACCACGATGTTTCCCGCATAGCAAGCATCATCGAAAAGCCGCAGCACCTGCCTGTTGCCTACGCGCTTATGTTCGCAATGCCCGGCTGCCCCTCGGTGTATTACGGCAGCGAGCTGGAGATGCGCGGCGATAAGAAGCAGGGTGATGCCGCACTCCGTCCGGAGCTTCGTCCGGAGGACGTGCGCTCCATGCGCAGCGGTCTGACCGACTGGATTGCACGTCTGTGCGAGGCAAGAGCCCAGTCCAAGGCACTGTGCCGCGGCGACTACACCCAGCTTTATGTTGCACCGCAGCAGCTTGTCTTTGCAAGAAGCTATGAGGGAGAGAGGGTTATCTGCGCCTTCAATGCCGCAGACGCACCCTGCACCGCCCACTTTGATGCAGGAGCGGGCAGGGCACTGGACCTGATTACAGGAAAGACCATTGATTTCGGCGGCGGTCTGGAAATTCCCGCCAACTCCGCCTTTATCGCAAGGGTTTATTAATAAGGTCAGTCGGCGGTGATACTGACATCGGTACCGCCGATTGCACGAAGCAGATGGGCTGTACGGTCGGCACATTCCTGATTGCCCTCCACGCACACCGTGCAGCCGCGCTGTGCTGCATCGGAAGGTACGGCGGAGGCAGTGCCTGCCAGCGGCAGCCATGAGCCGCCCTGATAAAGACCGTTGTGGGTAAACATCCAGTCGGTGTATGCACCCACAGTGCCGATGGCATCAGCCTGCGGGCGGGATTTTCCCGAATCGGTGCGAACTATGCTTCCGTAACCGCTGATTCGGCTGCGCACCTCGTTTTCGGCTGCTTCGGCAGCGTCATCGCTGGAAAAACGCGCATAGACTTTCATTGATATATGACCTCCGTTGCCGTCAAAGCGGCTGGTTATTTATGTGAGGACGTGCCGTTAAAGCGGACCTCTTTCGATAATATCTGCAGTGTGCAATCAATTATTCACGATTTGCTGCTAAATAAATTCAAAATCTGTTTAATAATCGCAGATTTTGTGGTAGTATAATAGCTGTATATGGATTAACATCTTCAGCCGGTGAAGAAGCCGTGCTGAGAAGAAAATACAATGACGGGAGGATATTCAAATGGACGCAGAGAAAATTCTGATTGTTGACGATGACCATAACATATGTGAGCTGCTGAGGCTTTATACAGAGAAAGAGGGCTATACCGTTGTGCTTGCCCATGACGGAAAGAGCGCAGTGGAGATATTCGAGGCGGAGAAGCCTGACCTAATCCTTCTTGACATAATGCTGCCTGAGCAGGACGGCTGGCAG
>SVPT01000115.1 GCA_015065695.1 Oscillospiraceae bacterium
CGGCAAGCTTGACCAGTACGATAGCTGCCTGCAGGGTGTCAAGGCGGGAGTTAAGACCAACACGCACATTGTCGTATTTCATAGAGCCCTTGCCGTGTATGCGCAGTGAGCAAAGCATCTGATAAAGCTCCTCGTCGTCGGTGAACATTGCACCGCCGTCACCATAGCAGCCAAGCGGCTTGGCAGGGAAGAAGGAGGTGGTGGCAGCATCACCGAAGGTGCCGCACTTCTTGCCGCGAATGTCGCCGCCAAAGCCCTGTGCGCCGTCTTCCAGTACCTTCAGTCCGTACTTCTCGGCGATGGGCAGTATCTTGTCATAGTCTGCGCACTGACCGAAGAGGTCTACGGGGATAATGGCCTTGGGGGTCAGACGACCCTCGGCAAGCACCTTCTCAATGGCTCGCTCCAGACCCTCGGGGTCAATGTTGAAGGTGTCCTCAAGTATGTCGATAAACACAGGCTCTGCGCCCACGAGGCTTACTACCTCTGCGGTTGACATAAATGTAAAGGTGGGTACGAATACCGCGTCACCCGGACCGATTTCCCATGCCATAAGCACAAGCTGCAGAGCATCGGTGCCGTTGGCGCAGGCGGCACAGAAGCGGGCACCGGTGTACTGTGCAAGCTGCTTTTCCAGCTCCATTACCTCGGGACCCATGATGAAATGTCCATGCTCAAGCACCGCGGGGATTACTGTGTCCAGCTTATCCTTAAGGGCGGCGTACTGAGCCTTCAGGTCGATAAATTCCATAATACTCTGTGCCTCCGTTATTATTTGCAAATGGGCGAATCAGTTGAAACGTCCGGTGAAATCCAGTGTAGCGCAATTCTGCAGCGGCAGCTTGACAGGCTTGCCGGTGGACGCGGAAAGGTAGATGGCGAGCACCAACTCAAGGGCTGCTCTGCCGTCCTCTGCGGTTACATAGGGCTGGCGGTCATTGGCGATGGCGTCTGCAACGTCAGCGTAGAGGGGGGTGTGACCGAAGCCGTAAACAGAGGGCGGGTTTTCGTGATAGGTGGCCTTGACCTGCTCGGCATCGTCCAGACCGTCGGCAAGCTGCCATTCCTCGATTATGTTAACCGATTTGCCGCCTGCCTTTACAGTGCCCTCCGAGCCGAAGAGGTAGAGGGTTTCCTCAAGGTTGCGGGGGTAGACGTTGGTAGTGCCCTCGATGATTCCATAGGAGCCGCCTGCGAAGCGCACCAGCGCAACGCCCAGATCCTCCGCCTCGATAAAGGGGTGGATAAGGTTATCGGTGTAGGCGAAAACTTCCTCCACCTGACCGCCCATCATCCAGCGCAGCAGGTCGATGTTGTGTATGCACTGGTTCATCAGCGCGCCGCCGTCCTGCTCCCAAGTGCCTCTCCAGGGAGCTTGGGTGTAATAGGACTGTCCTCGGTTCCAGCGGATATGGGCTGTACCGTGGAGCAGTCTGCCCAGTCTGCCATTTTCCACTGCCTTGCGTATGTACTGAACGGAGCGGTTGAAGCGGTTCTGGTGGCAGGCGCACACCTTGACACCCTTCTGCCTGGAGCGGGCGATGATTTCATCGGCATCGGCAAGGGAAAGGGCGATGGGCTTTTCAACGATGATGTTGCAGCCTGCGTCAATGCAGTCCAGCGCAATGGCGGCGTGTCTGCCGCTTTCGGTAGCGATGGCGGCAAGGTCGGGAGAGACCTCTGCAAGCATCTGGCGATAGTCGGTGTAACGCTTTACCTGCGCACGCTGCTCTTCGGGAACAAGCTCCAGTATACGCTCCATGTTCTCGGGCAGAACATCGCACACGGCGGCTATTTCAAAATTATTGGCCATTGCTGCGGTAATGTGGTTGGGGGAGATGCGTCCGCAGCCTATCAATGCATATTTCAAGGATATGACCTCCGACATTTTGTATTATTTGGCTATTAATTATACCACAGATTGCTTGTTATTACAATATTAAAATTTAGGTACATATGTTATTCTTGTAAAAGACGGCCGCTGATGCTATAATAAGCAAAGTATCCGCTTGCAATGGCAGCCTGACGCGAAAAAAGCGGAAAACTCAAAACATGAGGTGACATCATTCTTGAAATGCAAAGCGTGCGGGAGAGTATTTCCCGATGATGCAAACTATTGCGGAGCTTGTGGTACTCCGAACAGGAAAAAGCGTTTTGTAAAGTTCCAGTCGCTGGGGGAAACCCTGAGCATGGAAGTTCCTGTGGGCAAAAAAACACGCCGCGTGTGGTCGGTGTGTCTGCGGGCGGTGCTGTGCATGGCTCTTCTGGCGGGCATCGCGGCGGTTGCTCCCACAGTAGGCTCATTCCTTGGCGCAAAGAAACAGGAGCTGGAAGAGGTCATAAAGCCAGCACCGCAGCAGGTGCAGGTTGAGGAAATCGAGCGTGTCAGCGGACCTGTGGTCTACATTGACGGCGACTTCGTCAACGTATTCCGTGAGGAGCACGCCTACAGCGACGGCACATGGAACCGCACCGAGCTGATTGACGACAAGATAATCGTTCGCTACAACCGTCTTTTGCCCAGCGACACTTGGGTAGCAAGCCACGTTCTCAGCCTTTATCCCGATGTGCAGGAGGTAGAGGAGTTCCCTGAGCGCTCCGATGCCAACGGCTACGAGACCACCCGTGTGCAGGTATCCTACACCGCTTCCGCACCCGACTGCGTGGTGGAGGTCATGTATATCCACACCGAGGATTACGACTTCGTCACCGCTGTGGAAGTGCCCACCGGCGATTTTGCAGACTACGAAAAGCGCATAGATATGTGGTTTGGTCAGCAGAAACTGAAGGACGCGCAGACGGGCGAGGAGCTGTTCGCTCCCTCTGATGAGGTTACTCCCTCTGACGTTGCAAGCGCGACCGACAGTGTAAATACCGCAGTATAATACAAGTGCGCATTGGCTGCTGAAATTGATGAAAATTTAAATAATTTGACAGAATATTGCACCCATAAAGCTTGATTTATCATTATTTCTATGTTATAAATATATTAACAGGTGTGTTAGGACGTCTTATGAATAGCAAGCGATGGGGATAGTTACTTCAGTTATTTTTGCTGGCGTTCAGACGGAGCATCTGAAATACACTTATTGGAGGATATTTCCATGGCCGATTATTCCCGCGAGATTGCAAGCTGCATCGAGAAGTTCTTTATCGAGGACGACTGGAAGTACAAGTTTGATGCTGAGAAGGGTATGTTCACCCTCGGCGTTAACCTCAAGTGCAAGCTGGGCGACACCCAGATGCGTGTTCGCGTTGGCACCGACTATTTCTACACCCTCGCTTATGTCAAGATGAACGCCAGTGAGGATGTTCGCCATGAGGCTGCCGAGTTCATCACCCGCGCCAACTACGGCCTGAAGAACGGTAACTTCGAGATGGACTTCAACGACGGCGAGCTCCGCTACAAGTCCTACAACAACTGCGATGGCATTCTGCCCTCTGAGGCTATCATCCGCGACTCTCTGGTTATCCCCGCTCTGATGATTGACCGCTACGGCGATGGTCTCATCTCCGTTCTGTTCGGTATGCAGAGCCCCAAGGATGCCATTGAGGCTATCGAGAACAACTAATCCGGCAGTATACACAGCCTGATAAATCCTGAAAACAGAACCGGACTGCAGCAATGCAGTTCGGTTTTTCAGCTTTGTGCGTCATTTTATTTTGGCTGATTATCATACCATGCCCGTCATACGGCAAAAGAAAACTTTTCATTGATAAGCAGGGGAATATGCGGTATAATCATATAAAGACCGGTCGCAACAGGCAATGTGTTGCAATTGGGAACTGATATTGCGGCAGCGGCTGCACACATAACGATTGATATGCGAGGAAATGCTTATGTCTGACATAATTACAAAAAAGCAACCCGCCTTTGAACGGTATGAGGGTGACGATGGGTACGCTATGCTGGCGTTTTCCTATGACGACAGCGAGGTTGTTTTTCCCTTTATCGAGGAGCTTCACAATGCCGGCGCACGTCTTTGGTATGACAAAGGCGCAGCCATTGGCAGCAACGAGGCAAAGAATATTGAAAAGCATATAGAAGACTGCACAAGATTCTTTGTTTTCTATTCTCCTGCCTTTGCCGCAAACGACCGTATGTGCAACGCCCTGCGATATGCAATCAAACTGAAGAAGCCCGTTACCTATATACAGTGCAAGAGGGTTGACGATACTGAGTGGACAAGTGACCTGCTTTTGTATGTCAGCTCCGGTATCAAGGTATTAATCGAGTCTGAAGGCACTTTGGCGGGCGCAAAGGCAGAACTTGCCGACTGCGGCGCCAAGGTAAGCCCTGAGATAAAGGCTGACACTGCTGACAGCAACAGCACTTCCGTCACCAAGACCGATGAGCAAACCGATTCTTCCGAGGAAGGACAGGCCTCCTCCGGCGAAAAAGGCGGCGCACACTACATCGAGCTGGGCGGCGTGAAAATCGGCATTGATGAGCGCAGAGTGGAGATACGCGAATGCGGACTGACAAGCATTGACGGCATACAGCGCATGACCCGCCTGTCTGTGCTTATCCTCAGCGGCAACAACATAAGCGACATCAGCCCGCTCTCTGAAATGACCCACCTGACCACCGTCAACCTTTCCGGTAACCACATAACCGACCTTTCGGCACTTGGCTCTCTCAAAAATCTCGCATGGCTTATCATCAGCAACAACCAGATTGCCGACATAACCCCGCTGCTGGGGCTTACCTCCCTGCGAAATCTCTACATAAACGGCAACCCCGTCAGCAATGATGACGTGGAGCGTCTCCGCGATGCCCTGCCAAAGTGCAGCGTAGTATTCTGAACCGAAAGAACAACAAACGCCCCGAAACCAGGCGCAGCAGCGTCGGCTTCGGGGCGTTATTCGATTTATCAGACAAATGTGTGCTTTGAGATAAAGTCCTTGAGCTTCTGCTTGCGCTCAATGATGAGCATGAGCAGTGCGAAAATTCCGCAGGGGGCCATTGCGATGAGTGACCAGTAAAGGGAAACACCGCCGGTGAGGAACAGGTCAACAATGACCTCCACAGCCAGCATGAATCCCGCTATTGAGAAGAGGGCAATAGCCAACTTGACAAGGGGCTTGATTTGCTTGGTGCGGAACACTGATGTCGCAATGCCGATAAGCACGCCGGAACACAAGGTCAGCGGCAAGGCAAGCGGCGTAAACCAATCGTTCGCTGGCTCGACCATTCGGTAGATAATATACAGGAAAATCGCAACGGCAATGGTATCAAAGATGACCAGAGAAAGGGAAGAAGTGCGCTTCCATGTGACCGGCGGGACAACAAAGCACCAAGCCAGCGCACAGGAGGCAATAACGTAGTTTGACCAGTCCAGATTGCGGCTGAGACCGTAGTCGCACACCATGCAGATTACCGCAGGCAGCGCAAGCACAACCGAAATGAGCAGTGCGGTCATTCGCGTGTTTTCACGAAGATTAAGATTAAGCTCTTCCTGTTCAATGGGGTAGGGCGGTTTGGCGATGGTCTCGTCGGGGCCGTTGGGATTTATAACCACCGTGTAGCAGAGTGGGCATTGTTTTGTGCCAGCAGTCAGCTCAACTCCGCAGTTAACGCAATATGACATAGGATTCTCCTTGAAAGTGGAATAAAGAGGATTAATCGCCAAAGCTGACGCCCATGGCGCGCGCGGTTGCTATCATGCCGCAGTCGGCGGGGACAAATTTGGTCTTGCCGGCAATATCAGAAAGCCTGTTGCTGCAGACGGCACCGCTGTTCATCGCAACGGTGCAGCCGTAGCTGCCGTCACGGATAAGCTGTGCGGCGTATGCGCCAAACTGTGTTGCCAGCACCCGGTCATAGGGGGAGGGGGAGCCGCCCCGCTGATAGTGCCCCGGCACAACGACGCGGGCTTCTATCTTCGACCTGCGCTCAATCTCCGCCGCAAGCTGATAGCCCACCGAGATAAAGTGCTGCTGTGCGCGCTGCTGCTCAAGAGCCTTCTTCTTAAGCTGGGCTTCCTGTACGGTCATAGCACCCTCGGCAATGCATACGATGGCGAAATTGCGCTTGTGGGTAGTCCTGCGCTCAATAGCCTCCATGACCTTGTCCACATCGTAGGGAATCTCCGGCAGCAGGATAATATCCGCGCCGCCGCCCAGACCGGCATAAAGGGTCAGCCAGCCCGCTTTGTTACCCATCAGCTCGATGACCATGACGCGCCCATGGCTGTTGGCGGTGGTGTGGATACGGTCCACCACATCGGTGGCGATGTCCACCGCGCTGTGGAAGCCAAAGGTAACGTCGGTGCCGAAGATGTCGTTGTCGATGGTCTTGGGCAGACCGATGATGTTAAGCCCTTCCTCGGCAAGCAGATTTGCCGTCTTGTGGGTGCCGTTGCCGCCCAGCGTTACCAGACAGTCAAGTCCCATGGCGGCGTAATTGCGCTTCATGGCGGCTACCTTGTCCACGTTGTCTGCCTCGATGACTCGCATATTGCGGTAGGGGGTGCGGCTGGTGCCGAGTATGGTGCCGCCCA
>SVPT01000116.1 GCA_015065695.1 Oscillospiraceae bacterium
TTCTGTTTATGACCTCTCTCCTGCTCTTCTTCTGGGGCAGTGACTACATTCAGGGCATGGCAGTCGGAATGAAGATTCTGCCCTTCGTCTTCGCCTTTGTGGGCATCAACGGTCTGGTGGAGGTCATCTCCTGCCTGATTATCGGCACTGCCGTCAGTAAGGCTATCCTCACCATGATGAAGAAGCTCGACCGATAACGCATAACTTGATTATCTCCGCCGCGGACCCGCAAAGGTCTGCGGCGGTTTCTTTTGTTTTGAGTTTCTTTTGTTTTGAGAAGAATAAAGAAATCAGCCGCGCAGAAGCTTTTCCATCTCCTGCTCGTATTGCTTCTGCATGGAGGAAAGGGTATCTGCGGAAACATATTCAAACACTGCCACAGCATCGGTGTTGGAAGCAGACATATTCATTATTCCGCTGTCAAAGACTGCGCTGCGTGTGTCCTCGCCCCGCTCTGCGACGGCAAGCATTACATTCTCGGTGTACACCATCAGCGTAACGGCGGTTTTCTGCTCTCCCTCGCCCTGCTCAAGCATCAGTGCGGTGTAGTGGGTGCCTTGGGAGTCAATCACATTCTCCATTATCTCAAGCCCGCTGTCAAGCTGCTTGTAGGCGATAAACTCCTCGCTGTTTTCCTCGTCCTCCATGATGAAGTACCCTGCGCCCTGAAGTATTTCGCGGTAGGGCGCGATATTTTCCAGCAGCTTTGCACGTGCGCTGTAGAAGCTGAATACAGTCTGGGGAGGCAGCACCGCGCTGTCTATCTCGGCAAGGGTATCCCCCGAGCAGGAGGCACATGCCTTTGGCAGCAATCCCGCGCCGATTATCACCAGCACAGTGAATATAATGATAGGCAGCATCAGTCTGTCAAAGATACTGTTCAGGCGGGCAACCTTTTCGCTCGCCTGCCTGACAGTTTCCTCATCGCTGTTTTCTTCTTGCTGTGCGGGCTTTTCGCTTTCTGCCAGCTCACTTTCATATTCCCGCAATGCCTGACGCTGCTCCTTGTCCAGTCCGCCCTCGCTGAAAAGCGGACGGCTGCCGTAGGGCTGTTCTTCGCCGTTTATGGGAGTGGTGCCGATGTCTTTTATATCTTTGCTCATCTGGATAACCTTTCGTATTGTGCGCTTTTTGTGTATACGGAGATTATAATACATATGCCTCGTGAATAAAAGAGCCTTTCACAATCCTTAACACAATATTAATTGTGTTAAGAGCAATCTATGCAGTGTAAGCATATAATTGAATTGTTTTACTGTGTTTTCGCACCTTTACCGCTCCATGACCGCAAAACTATTGACAATGGTTGCGTATTGTAATATTATATCTAGTGATTATTCTGTTGCACGCAGCGGAATATCTAATATTTTCCCCGAAAGGAGATACGACAAAATGTCATCGGAAAATGACGGCGTCCCTCGAGAGATGATTATCAGTGCAGGAGGTGCAGTTAGATGAACCCGTTGATTGCACTGCTTGTCACGCTCATACTCACTCTTGTAAATGCATTCTTTGCCATGAGTGAGGTCGCCATCATCACACTTAACGACACAAAAATCAAGAAGCTGGCTGAGACCGGTCACAAGGCGGCAACGAAGATTGTCAAGCTGACCAGCAATTCCAGCGGCTTTCTGGCAACCATTCAGGTAGGCGTAACCCTTGCCGGCTTCATGTCCTCGGCATTCGCTGCGGACAGCTTCGCCGACAAGCTGGAGCCTCTGCTTGCAAAGATTCCCGTCATTGGCTCTATCGCCCGCCCCCTTGCAACAATACTTATTACCCTGCTGCTCTCCTTCTTCACCCTCGTCTTTGGCGAGCTGGTGCCAAAGAAGATTGGTATGCAGCGTGCCGAGCCGATTTCCTACAAGATTGTAGGAGTTCTGCTCTTTATCGGAAAGATATTCAAGCCCTTTGTCTGGATGCTTTCCGCCGCCACCAACGGTATGACCCGCCTTGTCGGTCTTGACCCCTTTGCCGAGGAAGAGACCCTCACCGAAGAGGAAATACTGATGATGGTTGACGTGGGCGGTGAGCGCGGCGTTATCGAAGAATCGGAGCGCGACATGATCGCCAATATCTTCGAGTTCGGTGACACCACCGCCAGCGAGGTCATGACCCATCGCACCGAGGTCTACGGCGTTGAGAACACCGACACCGTTTCCGACGTCATCGAGCTTACCACGCAGGAGGGCTTCTCCCGAATCCCCGTTTATGTGGAAGACCTTGACAACATCATCGGCATCGTCTACGTCAAGGATCTGCTCAAGTACGTCGTTGCAGGCGATTCCGGCAGCATTCCCGTTACCGAGGTTATGCGTCCCGCCTACTTTATCCCCGAATCCAAGCGTCTGGACAACCTCTTCTCCGAGATGACCGACAAGAAGATGCAGATGGCTGTGGTCATTGATGAATACGGCGGCACCGCAGGTATCATCACCATGGAAGACCTCATCGAATCCATCGTCGGCAACATTCAGGACGAATACGACAACGAGGACGATGAGATTTCTCAGGTCAGCGACAACTGCTTCACTGTTGACGGCACCACCCCCATTGACGAGGTCAGCGACCTTATCGGCATCGACCTGCCCGATGGTGACTACGACACCATCGCCGGCTTTATCATCTCCAATCTTGAGCGAATCCCCGGCGCAAACGAACACCCCACCATCAACTTCGCCAACGCTTCCTTTACCGTTGAGTGCGTTGAGGATCGCCGTATATCCAAGATAATGATACTTGTTGACCGAAATACTCCCGCAGAAACAGCGGAAAACAGCGAGAGGTCATAATGAATCAGGAAAACCACCCCAAGCGCAGAGTGCAGAGCGTGCGAGGCAGAAGTCGCAGTATTAATCTCCTTACAGAGGGTGCGATGATTGCGGCACTATACACCGCCTCCACCCTGCTGCTTGCCCCCCTCTCCTACGGTCCTTTGCAGTTGCGCGTGGCAGAGGCCCTGACCCTGCTGCCTGTGCTGACTCCCACCGCCCCCATCGGACTGACCGTGGGCTGCATCATCGCCAACGCAATCGGCGTAGCCACCGGCAGCAATTCCTGTGGCGTGGCAGATATTCTCTTCGGCAGTCTGGCAACGCTGCTTGCCGCCTATGTTTCCCGCTGGCTGAGAAACGTAACCATCGGAAAGGCGAAGCTTCCCATACTTGCCGCGCTTGCTCCCCCCATCTTCAACGGGCTTATAGTCGGCGCAGAGCTTGCTCTTATCTTCAAGCTGCCCTTCTGGGTGTGCGCACTTCAGGTTGGCTGCGGTGAGCTGCTTGTGACGATGCTGCTTGGCATTCCCCTTTGTGTGGTGCTGCGCCGTCTGAAGTTCTTTTCGGACGAGAACCGATAACCAGCTTTTTCCGGCTTGTGCAGCCAGAAAGGTTTACAATGAAATTATTACACAATCACCGCAGGGCTGCGGCTGTAGTCTCCGTGCTGATGTGCGTTGTGCTGCTGCTTTCGGGCTGCGGCGGCAAGAAGCGGCAGGCTGAGTTCAGAGAGCTTGCGGCACTGCTTATCCAGCGCGCTGACGAGGTGTGCAGCGACATATACCTCGGCGGCGGTCTGAGTGCCACAGTGCCCGACGACTTCGTTCCCGACTACGGCAGCCCCTCCTACTTCCCTGTGGACAGCGAGCGTTACACCTCTGTTGCTTCCCTCAAGGAAGCAGCCGAGGACGTATTTCTCCCATCAGTAGCAGCCCAGTGGCTCTATCCCGATGCCTTTGGCGAGGTTTCCGGCAGCGATGTCGCTGTTGTTCCCCTCTACAGAGAAAACGAAGGCGTTCTTGAGGTAAACGCTTCCTACAACGGCGACACAGTCTACGGCACCGAATGGCTCTATGACACCATCACCGTCACCGAGCTGAATGACGAAACCGCATCAATCACCATTGACACCATCTACCGTGACGAAACAGAGAACACCGTTACTCTCACCTTCCGTCACACCGAAGCAGGCTGGCGCATCGCACAACCGCTGTACCAGTAATCGCACATTAACCCATGTACACAGAGGGAGCTGCCCACGCAGCCCCCTCTCTTTTTTTGCAGTAATCCTGAATCAGCAACACAAAAGCAAGTCCCCCGAACAGCGACTTTTGCTGTTCGGGGGACATTTGTTCAGGTTGGAAAGGTTTTACCGTTTATTCTCCCTCGTCAAACAAGGAATCGTTGATAAGCTGAACGATAACCATGTAGCCGGTAACACCATCAAGGGATTCATTGGTATAGCTGTTGCCATCGTTGGCAAAGCTGTTGATGCCGATGTAATCCCAACCGACAGTGTCGTTGAAGTACACGTCATTGCCGGTAGCGGCAAGCCACTGCTCAAAGACGGAGTAAATATCGTTGCCCTCGGTCAGAGAGTCGTACTTATCCTTCGGGCAGTAGAAAACGAACTCCTTGTAGTTGGTATCGTTGATGCCATGCATGGGGATAACGGAATAGGGTGCATCGGTATAGGTGCCGTTAATGTCATAGGTAGGACGGTTCACAACCCATTGGTCGTCCAGCTCGGAAGAAATCGAGAACAGACCGGGACGCTTGGCGATGTATGCAGAAGACTGAATATCTACGTCACCGGCAAATGCCTTTTTGTCTGCGGGAATACCGTCGTAAATCTCCTGCGCTCTGACCATTGCTTCGGCAACGAAATAATCTTCGTCTTCATACTCCATACCGAGCTTGTTATTGACCTTGGCAATGAAATCGTCAATGGTTTCGTCCTCAACACCGGTGTTGTAGGTGTAGATTCTTGCTCTGTCAAGCTCGTTGCCAAGAGCGTCCTTGAGGATAACGGTTTCTGTGCCGGCGTTCTTGCCTATGAGCATAGATGCACGCTGATTGAGGTCATTTCCATTCTGTGCCTCACCGGAAAGAATTATATTAAGATTATCCTTGCCGTTTTCCTGAACGATATTGCTCTTGACAAGCTGGTTGTCGATATACGGAGAATAAATGTATTCAACGTTATTGGAGGTTATCATCGCACCGCTGTAAGAATACTCATATGTTTTTCCATCATAGGTATCCTCATATGTGGGAATAACAGGAATCTCAACAGTCTTGATGGGTTCTGCATCGGCATCAGCCTTGTAGAAGTAACCTGTATCAATCGGCCAATGATCGTTGATATAAATTATATCAGGCTCTGCCACATTGCGATATGCCTCGCTGTAGAAGTTCAGCTCAGCATCAAAGGGGGTGAACTCGGCATAAAGGGTGAGATCGCTACCCACTGTCGTTTTGCCGTCAACGAAGCTGACCGGAGTGGTGCGAGCTTCATCAGTGTACAGCTCCTTAAGCACATAGCCGTCCTTCTCTGCCTTAATCAGGTCATAGAACTCGATAATGCTCAGCTCGGTATTCTTGGCAACCTCTGCAGTGTTCACTGTTGCGCCGGTCTGGTCAATTACAGTGATGGTGCATTTGCTGTCAGTCGCCGCAGGGGCAGAGGGTGTTGTGGGAGCGGTGGTAGGTTCGGTGGTGGTAGTAGTTGTGGTTGTTGTGGTGGTAGTTGCAGTAGTGGTGGTGGTGGGCATACCCTTCTGTGCGGTGGAATAGAGGCTGGTGATGTATGCGGGCTTGCCGTTGTAGGAAATCTTGTACCAGATGCGTCCGTTGGCGGCCTTGACCTCGCCAAGCAGCGGCCACTGTACGCCCTTCTTGGTTACAGCCAGCTTGGAATAGGACATGGAAGGACCGGAACGGATATAGACAGAGCCGCCGGTAACGGTGACAGTGCCGATCTGACCCTCAACGGGAGCGGCGGGAGTGGAAGGATTGGACGGAGTTGTGGGCTGGCTGGGAGTGGAGGGAGTGCCGACAACAGAGGAATACAGACCGCTGATGTAGCCGGTCTTGCCGTTGATGGTGATTCTGTTCCAGGGACGTCCGGTGGTGGAAGTGAATCTGCCGGAGCAGGGATACTGGGTGTTTCTGCGCACGCAGTATATCTTGCCGTACTCCATGCCGGGGCCGGTGCGGACATTTACCCAGTCACCGGTGACAACGCAGGTGCCGGTCTCCGGCTGCTCTGCGGGAGGATTGGAAGGCTGCGAGGGCTGAGGATTGACGGTAGGTGTGCCGCTTGCGGAAAGCTTGCACACGCTGCTGCATACATAGCCGTAGAGGTTATCGGCAGCCTTTACATGATACCACACTGTGCCGTTGGGGGCAGCCAGCTTGGCATCGGCAGCCAGCACAGTGCCCTTGGGCAGGCTGGAGATGACGCGGTACATGGTACCGGCGCTCTCTCGTATGTTGGTGGGATTGCTCTTGAGTGTGATGGTGGAGCCTGCGGAAAGAGGCAGCACTGCAAACTCCTTGGCGTTGGCGGAGGAAATCCAGCCGGTCTTGTCGCCAAACTTTACATTGTACCACTTGGTGCCATTTACGGTGGTGGAACCAATGCAGCG
>SVPT01000117.1 GCA_015065695.1 Oscillospiraceae bacterium
GTTTGAGGCGGTTATTCCCCTCTCGGCGGCAACCGGTGACGGCATCGGCATACTCAAGCAGGAGCTTTTCGATATGGCTGAGCCTTCCCCCCACTACTTCCCCGACGACACCCTTACCGACCAGCCGGAGCGTGTGCTTGCTGCTGAGATTATCCGCGAGAGTACACTCAGGCTGCTCAGCGAGGAGGTTCCCCACGGCATCGCCATCGACATTGAAGCCATGACCGACCGCACCACGGGAAACAACGAGGAAATCATTGACCTGATGGCTACAATATACTGCGAAAAGAGCAGCCACAAGGGCATTATCATCGGAAAGAAGGGCGATATGCTCAAGCGCATCGGTCAGGGCGCACGAATTGAGCTGGAGCGGGTATTTGGCGTTAAGTTCAACCTGACGCTGTGGGTAAAGGTGCGCGAGGGCTGGCGCAACAGCGAGCGCAACCTGCGCAACTTCGGCTTTGTTCCCCGCGACGAGTAATTCCGCCGCATGAACTACTCCGTCAACGCACTGGTACTGAAGGTGCAGCCCTTCCGCAGCAGCGACAGGATTTGCACACTGCTCACCGACCGCCTTGGCATTGTCCGCGCCTTTGCGAGAGGAGCCGCCAACATAAAAAACAAGAACTTCGGCTCTACAGCCCAGTTTGTATACGGACGCTTTGAGCTTTACTCCACAAAGGACAGCTACAGGATTGACGAAGCCGCCCATGAGCAGCTTTTTGTTCCCCTGCGCAACGATTTACAGCGTCTGGCACTGGCGCAGTACCTGTGCGAGCTGACGATAGAGCTGCTGCCTGCCGGCACTTCCTCGGAGGAGCATCTTGCGCTGACGCTTTCGGCACTCTCCCACCTTGCTTCCGGAGACCGCCCCTGCGCGATGGTGAAGGCGGTATACGAAATGCGCATACTGGCTCTCTCCGGCTTTCTGCCCGACCTTGTCATGTGCGCAGGCTGCGGTGTGTATGAGGCGGAGCAGATGTACTTCTCCCCCACACGCAGCGAGATATTCTGCGCTGACTGCCGCACAGCACAGTCGGTACTCAACGTGCTGCCCCTCGGCAAAGGGGCTTTGCACGCACTGCGGCACTCGGTCTACGCCGACCTGCCCAAGGTATTCGCTTTCTCCCTGCAGGAGCAGTCGCTGACGCAGTTTGCCCGTGCAGCAGAGCGGTACACACTGCTATGCACCGACCGCAGCTTCCCCACGCTGGAGTTCTACCGCTCCATGAGTGGCCAGGGCAACTTGTGAGTGGGTGCGGACACCATCAACACGCATATACGACAATAATTGACATATCACTAAACCGAGAAATATACTGAAAAAAAAGGAAAGAACTATGACTGAAAACAAACACCTGAGGGTGCTGGAGCTGGACAAGGTTCTTGAACTGCTGGCGGCAGAGTGTTCCTGTGCGGACGCTGCGGAGCTGGCGCGGGAGCTTACCCCTCTCAACGACCCTGACGAGGTGAGAACCCGGCTTTCCGAAAGCTGGGACGCCCATATGCTGGTGGGTCGCTTTGGCAGTCCCTCCTTTGGCGGGGTCAAGAACATAGCCTCCTCGCTGCGGCGGGCACAGGCTGGCGGCGCGCTTTCCATGCTGGAGCTGCTGCGCGTTGCTGAGGTACTGCGCATTATCCGCTCCCTGAGAGAATGGCGTGGACGCTGTGAGGGCGTGGTTACGAGCTTCGATGGGCTTTTCATGGCTCTTCAGCCCAACAAATATCTTGAGGAGCGCATCACCACCTCCATCATCAGCGAAGAGGAAATGAGCGACAACGCCTCCCGTGAACTGGCTGACATACGCCGCAAGCTGCGGCTGGCGCAGACCAAGGTGCGTGACCAGCTCGACCACTTTATCCGCTCCGCAACCAACCAGAAGTATCTGCAGGATTCCCTTATCACTATCCGCGGCGGACGTTTTGTTGTGCCGGTGAAAGCCGAGTGCCGCGGCAGTGTGCCCGGACTGGTACACGACACCTCCTCCTCCGGTGCGACGGTTTTCATCGAGCCGATGGCGGTGGTGGAAGCCAACAACGAAATCAAGGTATGGGAAAGCAAGGAGCAGGCAGAGATCGAGCGCATACTTGCGGAAATCTCCGCAGAGGCGGGCGATTGCTGTGACGGCATCACTGCAAGCTACTCCGTTCTTATCCAGCTTGACCTTATATTTGCCAAGGCGCGTCTGGGCTACAATATGCGCGCCTCCATGCCCGAGGTCAATGACGAGGGCATCATACACTTCAACAAAGCACGTCACCCGCTTATCGACAAGGACAAGGTAGTTGCCACCGACATTCGTCTGGGCGAGGATTTTGACTCGCTGATGATAACCGGTCCCAACACCGGCGGCAAGACGGTATCCATCAAAACATTAGGTCTGCTGACAGCGATGGCGGGCTGCGGTCTGCTTATCCCCGTCGCCGACCAGAGCCGCGTTGCTGTCTTTGACCGCATACTGGCTGACATCGGTGACGAGCAGTCCATCGAGCAGTCGCTGTCCACCTTCTCCTCCCACATGACCAACATCATCGACATAATCGACCGCGCGGACGACCGCACACTGGTACTGCTGGACGAGCTGGGCGCAGGCACCGACCCCATCGAGGGTGCGGCACTGGCAACGGCCATCATTGAGCGGCTGCGCTCCTCGGGAGTGCGGATGGCGGCTACTACCCACTATGCCGAGCTGAAAAGCTATGCCATCACCACACCGGGCGTTGAAAACGCCTGCTGCGAGTTTGACGTGGCCACCCTGCGCCCCACCTACCGTCTGCTTATCGGTATGCCGGGACGCTCCAACGCATTTGCCATCAGCGAAAGGCTGGGCATTCCGGTTGATGTTGTCAACCGGGCAAGAGATCTGGTTTCCTCTGAATCCACCCAATTTGAAGAGGTCGTTGACAGTCTGCAGGCAGCGCGGCAGCAGCTTGAACAGGAGCAGGAACAGATTTCCCATCTGCGCACCGAGGCACAGCAGGCGACCGCAAAGGCAACCGAACAATCCCGCCGCATCGAAAGCGAGCGTCAGCGCATACTGGACAAGGCACGCGAGGAGGCTGCCAATCTGGTTTCCCGCGCAAGGGCAGAATCCAACGCCCTGCTTGAGGAACTCAAGCAGCTCAAGAGGGAACTCAACTCCGCCAACGCAGCCGAGCTGGAATCCCGCGCACGCTCCCTTGCACGCTCCCGCATGAGGTCACTGGACGACACCGCTGACCCCATCGTCAAGCGTGACCAGAGCGACTATGTACTGCCCCGCGAACTGCGCGCAGGCGATTCGGTACTCATCGTTGACATTGACAAGAAGGGCGTTGTGCTTCGTCCCGCGGACAGCTCCGGCAATGTGGAGGTGCAGGCGGGTGTCATCAAGACCCGGGTCAAGCTTGCCAACCTCCGTCTGCTTGAGCAGGAGACGGTCACAGTGGGCGGCAAAGCCCCTACCTACCGCTCCAGAGAGAAGCAGCTTACCGCACAGAACGCGCAGAGCGAGGTGGACGTGCGCGGACTTAACGTGGACGAGGCCTCCATCGAGGTGGACAAGGTTATTGACATGGCAGTCATGCGCGGTCTTAACGAGGTGCGGGTCATTCACGGCAAGGGCACAGGCGCACTGCGCTCCGGTCTGCATCAGCATTTCAAGTGTCACCCAAGCATCCGCAGCTTCCGCCTTGGCACATTTGGCGAAGGTGAATCGGGTGTTACCATACTGGAACTCAAATAAACAAAATCAGGAGGAAAAAACATGAGCAACACTACTTTCGCAACCACCACAAAGGCAGGCAAGGTCATACTCTGGATTGTGGGCATCATTCTTGCCCTGCTTATCGTTGTCGGCGCGGCAGGCCTGCTGACCTTCTCCGCTGCAACCCGAGACACCATGCCCCTCCCCTCTGTCTCCCCCACCGACATGAAGGAATTTGCCCTTGACGCCGCCAAGGAAGTCGTCACCGACAACAAGATCACCGTTGAGGCAGCCGACATCGACACCGTCCTTGCTACAGTCAAGGATACCGTAAACGGCTCTACCGATATGTTTGAGGTCAGAGACCTGTTCAGCAGCCTGCAGGGCAACAAGGGCACCATCTACGCCCGAGTTTACATCGACACCATCAATGTAAAGGGCATCGAGCTGAAGCTGGACAAGGTTCTGCCTGTTCAGGTTGACTTCGGCGTAAGCTTTGACGCTCCCAGCATCGTTGTTGTTCTGGATCAGTTCAAGTGCGGCTCCATCACCATTCCCCAGAGCATCATCGACAGCGTTCTCGGCAGCGTTGCTCTGCCCGAGGAGATGACCGTAAAGAACGGCAACATCTACTACGACACCAGCAACCTCGACAGCATGATCGACGGCATACTTGAGGCAAGCATCACCAACGCTGTCAACAACTCCGGCATCGTTTCCTTCCTCGGCAACATCTTCGGTGAAGATGCTGCTGCCAACATCGCCGATCAGGCTGCCTCCGCCCTTACCGGCGTTGCCTCCAAAGCAACCAACGTGGAGCTGAACAACGCTTACATAGAGGACGGCGCACTCATCATCGAGGGCAAGGTTTTCTAAAACCGTTCTGAAAAAACTGAAGCATAAAACTTGGCGGCAGGAACGTCTGATGCGTTCCTGCCGCCTTTCTTTGTTTTGCTGCTTATTTTCCCCGGTTGTTGGTCTTTTCCATAAAGCGGTCGGCGGTGATGATGAAGCGTTCGTGTCTGCCTCTGCCAATCTCACCTGCCTCGTCCTCGGCTATGACCTCGAACACAAGCATTCTGCCCTCTGCGGAGACCAGCAGAGAATTGCAGGTCACCTGCATTCCCAGAGGGGTGGCTGCCGTATGGCGAATGTCCACTGCTGTACCGACGGTGGTCTGCCCTTCCTCAAGCAGAGGCTGCACGCTTTCGGCTGCGGTCTTTTCCATGAGCGCAATCATTGCGGGGGTTGCGAACACGTCCAGTGTGCCGCTGCCCATTGCGGCCGCGGTATTTTCCTTTGTTACGATGGTTTCTGCTCTGCCTTTTACTCCTATCTCAATCATTTTGTATACTCTCCTTTTTTTATTTTCTCTCAAGCATGGGGCGAAGATAACGTCCGGTGTAGGAACGCTCGTTGGCGGCAACCTGCTCCGGTGTGCCCATTGCTACGATTTCGCCGCCTCTGTCGCCACCCTCCGGTCCGAGGTCGATGATATAGTCCGCGGTTTTGATGACGTCCAGATTATGCTCGATGACCACCACAGTGTTGCCCTGCTCCACCAGACGCTGCAGTACCTCCAGCAGGCGGTGAACATCGGCGGTGTGCAGACCTGTGGTAGGCTCGTCCAGCACGAAGATGGTCTTGCCTGTGGCTCTGCGGCACAGCTCGGTTGCCAGCTTTACACGCTGCGCCTCGCCGCCTGAAAGGGTGGTTGCCGGCTGACCCAGCTTGATGTAGCCCAGACCCACATCGAAGAGGGTTTGCAGCTTGCGCTGCAGGCGGGGCATATTGGCAAAGAATGCCAGTGCCTCCTCTACGGGCATATCCAGAACATCGGATATGCTTTTGCCCTTGTAGCGCACTTCCAGCGTTTCACGATTGTAGCGTTTGCCCTTACACACCTCGCAGGGGACGTAGACATCGGGCAGGAAGTGCATCTCTATCTTGATTATGCCATCACCCTGACAGGTTTCGCAGCGGCCGCCCTTGACGTTGAAGGAGAATCTGCCCGGACCGAAGCCGCGCATTTTTGCGTCCTGCGTGGCGGCATACAGCTCACGAATATCGCCGAACAAGCCGGTGTAGGTTGCGGGGTTGGAGCGGGGTGTACGACCTATGGGGTTCTGATCTATTTCTATGATTTTGTCCAGCAGCTCTACGCCCTCGATGGCATCGTGGGCACCCCAGTGGCACTTTGCGCCGTTGAGCTCTGCCGCCAGACGCTTGTGCAGTATCTCATTGATAAGCGAGCTTTTGCCTGAGCCGGAAACGCCTGTGACGCAGGTCAATGTACCGAGGGGAATGGACACATCTATGCCGCGCAGGTTGTTCTCCCTCGCGCCGCGAATGGTTATCTGCCCGCCGTTGCCCTTGCGTCGCTCGGTGGGGACGGGTATGGTTCTTGCGCCGCTGAGGTACTGACCTGTGACCGACTGCTCACACCTGATAAGACCGTCCACATCGCCGCTGTATACCACCTCGCCGCCGTGGATACCTGCGCCGGGACCAATGTCCACGACATAGTCAGCAGAGCGTATGGTGTCCTCGTCATGCTCGACGACGATGAGGGTATTGCCTATGTCCCG
>SVPT01000118.1 GCA_015065695.1 Oscillospiraceae bacterium
AGGTGCTGAGTTTTCCTGCTACGATTACAAGCGCAAGAGGAAGGTGCATCTGCTTGCCTACCTCTTTACATATCCCGACAGGCTTGAGGGTCTGTGCAAGCGCACAGGCGAGGCACGCAAGGCGGCATCGTTGCAGACACTTTCCAAGGTGCTGCGCTACTACCCCATAACCACCGAGATGGTGGTGCGCATCGCCACAGGCAGCACCAATATCTTCAAGCAGCACATCATGCATACGCTGATGAACGCAGGCTATTCGGTCACCGTATTCGGCGAGCTGTACGACAAGCTGCTCGGCAGCACAGGAAGCTGCGTGGTAGAGCCGGAGTACCCCGATGTATTCGAGGTGCTGGAACTGCTCAGGAGCGCGGGCTCGATAACCGTACTTGCGCACCCCACCCACTACGACAGCATGGACCTGCTGCCCGAGCTTATCGAATCAGGACTTGACGGCGTGGAGGTGTGGCATCCCCGCAATTCCGAGGAGGACACCGCAAAGCTGCTTGCCATCGCTAAGGAGCATGGTCTGCTGACCACAGGCGGCTCGGATTTCCACGGTATGTATACCAAAACGCCGGTGCATCTGGGCGAATACACCACCCCCGATGAGTGTGTCGCCGCAATGTATGCCCTGAAAGACAGAAAGCAGAAGCAGGAAAAGAAACAGTAAAATTTTTGTTGACTTGATGCTTCTGTTCTGATATACTTTAAATGTTGCGCAGCCGCTGAATGCGGTGGGTACAAAATGTATCGTTAAAGTAAGACGCACAACTATCCTTGCCTCTACGGAGGCCATATGTCCAGAAGGAGGTGCAAATATCATGGCAGTGATCACTAATGCTTACGAGTCCATCCTTGTAGTTTCCTGCAAGCTTGGCGAAGAGGGTATCCAGAGCGTTATCGCTAAGTTCAAGGAGCTTATCGAGGCCAACGCCACCCTTGAGAGCGTTGAGGAGTGGGGCGTGCGCAAGCTCGCATACCTCATCGAGAAGCAGAGCGAGGGCTATTATGTCCTGTTCAACTTCACCTGCGGCGCTGAGTTCCCCGCAGAGCTGGAGCGTGTTTACAAGATCACCGACGGTGTTCTTCGTTCCAACGTCATCCGCAAGCAGGCGTAAGGCGGGAGGAAACACAGATGCTTAACTGTATCATACTTATGGGACGGCTTGTTGCCGATCCCGAGCTTCGCAGCACAACAAGCGGGATTCAGGTCTGCTCCTTCCGCATTGCGGTTGACCGCGACTTTGCCGACAAGGCAACCGGTCAGAGACAGGCTGATTTCATTGACATCGTTGCGTGGCGCAGCACAGCGGAGTTTGTCTCCCGTTACTTCCGCAAGGGGCAGATGATAGCGGTCAAGGGATCGCTTCAGAGCCGCAAGTGGCAGGACAAGGACGGCAACAACCGCGTATCGTGGGAAGTACAGGCGGACAGTGTCTTCTTTGCAGAAGGCAAGCGCGACAACGGCGGCTATCGTCAGGACGACGACCCCAACCGTTTCGACAGCTACACGCCCCCGCCCGAGAGGACTGCACCCTCTGCTCCGGCAGACACCGCAGGTACCTTCTCCAGCGGCAGCGACAGCGACTTTACGCCGCTCCCCGATGAGGATCTGCCCTTCTGAGCCAACGACACAGGGCAGAACACACAAAACTGATTATTTACTTTTTACCTTTCAATAAAGGAGGTTAAACACATGGCTGACAGACCCGAGAGACCCAACCGCCCCATGCGCAAGAGAGGCAAGAAGGTTTGCAATTTCTGCGTTGATAAGGTTGAGTACATCGACTACAAGGATGTCGCAAAGCTTCGCCGCTTCATTTCCGAGCGTGCAAAGATCCTGCCCCGTCGCGTGACCGGCACCTGCGCACATCATCAGCGCGAGCTGACCACCGCTATCAAGCGCGCACGTCAGGTTGCTCTGCTCCCGTACACCAGTGACTGATCTGGCATAATTCAAGCCGGACTCGCGGCAAGTGAGTTCGGCTTTTGCTTTGCAAAAAATGCTATTGTAACAGGCTGTAGAATGTGCTAAAATGATAGCAACATTGAACTAAACGGGAGGAAATATCAAAATGTCCGGACATTCCAAATGGAGTACCATCAAGCGCAAGAAGGAAAAGACCGACTCCGCAAGAGCTGCCGTCTTTACCCGTATCGGCAGAGAAATGCAGGTGGCAATCCGCGAGGGCGGCAGTGCTGACCCCGCTTCCAACTCCCGCCTGCGCGACTGCATCGCCAAGGCCAAGGCAGCCAACGTCCCCAACGAGAACATCGAGCGCGCCATCAAGAAGGCCGCCGGTGCAGGTGACGGCAAGGACTACGAGGCACTGACCTACGAGGGCTACGGCCCCAGCGGCATCGCCGTTATCGTAGAGACCCTGACCGATAACCGCAACCGCACCGCCGGTGAGATGCGCCACTATTTCGACAAGGCAGGCGGCAACCTGGGCAACAGCGGCTGCGTGTCCTTCATGTTCACCAAGAAGGGTGTTATCGTCATCGAGCGCGAAGACCTTGACGAGGATACCGTCATGGAGCACGCCCTTGACGCAGGCGCATCCGACTTCCAGGCTGAGGACGACGTATACGAGATTTTCACCGAGCCCGATGATTTCTCCGCAGTGCGTGACGCTCTGGACGCAAAGGGCTACACCTTTGCATCGGCACAGGTGGAGCAGGTGCCCGATACCTACACCGCCATCACCGACGAGGACATGGCTGCAAAGATGCAGCGTCTGCTGGATATGCTGGAGGAGAACGATGACGTTCAGGCCGTCTGGCATAACTGGGAAAACGCCGAATAATCATCATATTCACATAACAAAAGGCTGCCGCAGGGATTATCCTGCCGCAGCCTTTTTGCTGTTCAGTTTACTGCACAAAGAACTCCGGATAACGCTCGCGAATCTCCATCTCGTCGTACTGCACACGGGAGAGGTGCTTGATGACGACAGCCTTGCATTGTTCGGGGTCGCGCAGACGCAGTGCCTCCAGCAGCCGACGGTGGTCGCCCACAATCTTCAGGTCACGCACCGAGAACAGGCTGAGATTGCGCATACGGTCAAAGTGTATGCTCATGGAATTGACCATGTAGTAGCACTGGGTCATGTTGCAGATTTTGTAAAGGATAAAGTGGAACTCGTTGTCCAGCTTCAGCATCTCTGCGGGATTGCTCTCGGTGAGATAGAATTCCTGCAGCTTGATGTTGGCTTCAAGCTGGTTGAGGTCCTCTTCGGTCGCCCTCTCGCACGCCAGCTCCACAATAGCTGTTTCAAGGGTCTGACGCATAAAACGAGCCTCTTCAATCATAGCCGGGTCGATGAGGGAAACACGGCAGCCACGCTGGGGCAGTATCTCCACCATGCGGGTCTTGGAAAGCTCAAGGAAAGCCTCATGCACCGGTGTGCGGGAGAGGTTCAATTCCTGTGCCAGTTCCTGCTCGCCCACCATGCTGCCGGGGCGTATGTTAATGTCGATGATGTTCTGCTTGATGACCCTCAGAGCGTATTCTCTGTTGGTTTCATTGGGGAGCTTTTCAGTAACAACCATAGCTTTACTCCATTTTCAGCGTCATTATGTCGGGTAACCTAATAATATTACTATAAAGTTGCAATTAATCGGTGATAAATATTGCTGATTAATTTCAGAATTAGCAAATGCGATGGTTATGCGCCCAGCCAGTTGATCAGCGCGGCGCGCACCGCGCCTCTTCCGCCCAGCATTGCCTTGAGCATGACCTCAATTCTCTCGGCAAGACCGCAGGCGCACAGGTCGGTGCCAAACAGCTTTGCGTTGGAGAGAATGGGCGCAAGCCGCCCGCTGCAGCTGTCCGGCTCACCGACAGTGATGCCGGCAAGCTGACACTGAAGCTGCTCCAGCATGGGGTCTGGGCTACAGGTCATGGGCGCAAGCTCATCATCAACGCCCAGCAGGTAGCGCAGCCAGCCTGCTATCGCAAGGGGAATACAGGTGAGGGAAAGCACGTCCAGAGCGGGATTCTCAATGTATGCCTTGATGGTCTCGCCGAAGCGAATGGGAATCTTCTGGCTGCAGTCGCAGGCGATGCGCTGGGGAGTGTCGGGGATAAATGCGTTGGGAAGACGCTGCTCCAGCACCTCCGCAAGGAAGGCCTGCGGGGAGATGATGCCCGGGTCGGTGACAACCGGCATACCCTCGTCATAGCCGATGCGCCTGACCAGCTCGGAAAGCTGCGGGTCTTTCATTTCCGCAGCAATGCTGTCAAAGCCCAGCAGACAGCCAAAGACCGCCAGTGCAGTGTGCAGCGGATTGAGGCAGGTGCAGACCTTCATGCGCTCGGTGCGGTTGACGGTGTCGCGGTCGGTCAGGTAAACGCCCGCACGCTCCAGCGGGGGACGACCGTTGGGGAAGAGGTCCTCGATGACGAGGTACTGGGGAATCTCCGCATTTACAAAGGGGGCAATGTATGTGCCCCTGTCGGTGGTGATGGGGGTCATGCCGCCTATGCCCGCCTCTTCCAGTGCCTGCTGTACGGAGGCAGCGGGGCGGGGGGTTATCTTGTCAATCATGCTCCAGGGGAAGGACACCTTTGCACTGTCGGAAAGGTAATTGAGGAAGCTGCCGTCGATAAAGCCCGCATGAAACCACGCCTTGGCAATGGCGGTAATGCTGCCCTGCAGCTTCTCGCCGTTTTTGCTGCAGTTGTCCATGCTGACAAGGGCGATGGGGTGTGCGCCGCTCTTCCAGCGGTGGTAGAGCAGTGCGCAGACGATGGACATGGTGTGACGTGCCTCGTCAGGACGGCTGTTGACGTCGTGGGCGGTAACGGGCAGCATCTCGCCGGAGATTCCACGCAGCTCGTAGCCCTTTTCGGTGATGGTGAAGCTGACCATCTGCAGGCTGGGCGAGGCGAAAATCTCCTTCAGGCGGGAGAGGCTTTCGGCACTGCCGTCAGCGCACACCGCCTCTGCAACGCCCGCCGCCGCCTCAAGACCGATGGTGCCGTCTGCGCCAAGGTCAGCGATGAGGGTCAGGTTGTCGTGGGGGTGGTATATATTGCGGATAAGCTCGCAGTCAAAGGTGTCGGCAGCAATAATGCCCTTTTCGGCAAGCCCCTGCTCCAGCAGGCTGTGCTGCAAACGTGCGATAAAGCCACGGAAGATGTTGCCTGCGCCAAAGTGCAGCCATATGGGGTCACTGACGGTGCGGCTGCGCATGGCGGCAATGTCATAGCCGGGCAGTTTAACGCCCGCACTGCTCCATTCGTCGGTGTGTGCGAGGGAAGCGGCATCAAGATTAAGCATAAGAAAACCTCGTTATCTGAATGATTGGGGACAGTTGCAGCCGGCAGCAAAGCTGCCCGTGCTGACGCTAAACAACAACGCCGACCATCCTTGAGCCGTTGTTGTAAGGATGGTCAGCGTCGCTGTTGGCAGTAGGCACAGCGGTCCGACCAGCGGGGTGCGCATAAGCCGTTTTGCGGACATAGCGTTATGCCATTTTTAAGAATAAAGGAAAAAATGAAGAAAATCAGGCGTTACAGCCGTTGCAGGTGCAAGTTCATCGGGCAAGGCGGTTCTTGGTAACAGCCTCCCACAGTCCCAGCAGATAGGTCGCTCCCAGAGCCCGGTCATAAAGACCGTAGCCGGGACGGGCTTTTTCGTCCCAGATGGTGCGTCCATGGTCGGGACGGATATAGCCGTCAAAGCCGCTCTCGACCAGTGCGCGGACTATCTCGTACATATCAAGGTCGCCGCAGCAGCTTGGGTGTGCCGTTTCGTGGAAATCCTTCTGCGAGGTGTGGCGTATGTTGCGCAGGTGGGCAAAGTGTATGCGTCCCATTCCGCCAAATTCCCGTATCATGGCGGGAATATCGTTGGCAGGGTTGGCGGCAATGCTGCCTGTGCAGAAGGTCAGTCCGTTGCGGGGACTGTCGTTGAGCGCAAGGAAGCGGCGCATGGTGTCTGCGCAGGTGATGACCTTGGGCAGACCGTAAAGAGGCCATGGCGGGTCATCGGGGTGTATGGCAAAGTTCATGTCATACTGCTCCGCATAGGGCATGAGCGCGTCAAGGAAATACTTGATGTTGCGCCAGTAGGTGTCAACGTCCATGGTGCGGTAGAACTCGATGTCGGCTGCCATCTCGGGGAAACGCTCAGGTTCCCAGCCGGGGAGGGAATAGCCGCCGGAGCCCTTGGTCAGGCTGTCGGCAATGGTGTTGGGATTCATCTTCAGCACCAGCTCATGCTCGTAGCCCATGGCGGTGCTGCCG
>SVPT01000119.1 GCA_015065695.1 Oscillospiraceae bacterium
ATTCGCAAAAAGTCCAAGTGCCCCATCATCATGCTCACCGCCAAGGGCGAAACCTTCGACAAGGTGCTGGGTCTGGAGCTGGGCGCTGACGACTATGTGGTCAAGCCCTTTGAGGCAAAGGAAGTCATTGCCCGTATCAAGGCAGTGCTTCGCCGTTCCAGCAAGCAGGACCCCGGAGAGCGCCGCATTGTTGTGTTTGACCGCCTTTCCATCAACCTCAACAACTATGAGCTGCGTGTCAACGGCGTTCAGGTGGATACCCCGCCCAAAGAGATGGAGCTTATCTATCATCTGGCAAGCAACCCCAACAGAGTATTCTCCCGCGACCAGCTTCTGGATGAGGTGTGGGGCTTCAACTACTACGGCGATTCCCGTACCGTTGACGTACACGTAAAGAGGCTAAGAGAGAAGCTTGAGGGCGTAAGTGACCAGTGGTCTCTCAAGACCGTCTGGGGTGTCGGCTACAAGTTTGACGTGCGCCAGCCATGACCGAAAAAATAAAAGCATTGCTTGCAGATATAAGGAAAAAGATGGACCGACTGCGCGAAAGTGCAGCCGGTCTTTCCCGGAATGTCTTGGAATGGATAGACGGAATATGGCACCGTCTTTCCAGAACGCTGTTTACAAAGTACCTCTTTGTCACATCAGCAATAATCATTCTGGCCTTTATTATATTCGGAACAATTCTGGCAAGCATAGTAGCAAGCAGATGGCAGGGTGAGCGTCAGCAATTACTGGCAGATAATGTCAGCGGTATTGCACAGCGTGCGGGCAACTACATCGTTGCCATTGTCAACGAGGACGGCAGCACAGGTGACTATCAGGTCAGTGCTGCGGCTTCCACCAGCCTTCGTGCTTCGATGGCGGTTATGGGGCAGAGCCTCGGCTGTGACCTGTTTCTGGTAGATGCCCAGAACAACGCGCTGCTGTGTGCTGAGGAGGATTCGCAGACATCGGCAGCGGCTGCTGCGGCGCAGGAAGGAAATCCGATAATTTGCAGACACCGCGGTATGCTTCCGGTGGATTTCTTCAATGCTGCCATTGATGCCGCTATACGTTCATCCCACAATGACTACCGTGCGACGGGTGACCTTGGCGGAATATACGAGGACGACCAGTACATTGTCGGTGTGCCCATCATCACCAAGGACGCCGAAGGCAATTCGGTGGTTGTCGGTCTGGCGGTGGCTGTGTCCACTGCGAGCAGTATAAAGGAATTTAAAAAGGCCATAACAAACGTGGTGCTGATAGCCATTATCATAGCCTCGCTTGTGTCCTTTGCCGCAGTGTATATCATCACCTATCAGCAGGTTAAGCCGCTGCGGGAGATGGCATCGGCGGTAAGCCGCTTTGCGGGCGGTGATTTCAGCGTCCGTGTGCCTGTCACCAGCGAAACGGAGGTCGGTCAGCTTGCCGGCGCATTCAATAACATGGCGGCTTCCCTTGCCTCCAGCGAGGCAATGCGCCGCAGCTTTGTCGCCAACGTGTCCCATGAGCTTAAGACCCCGATGACCTCCATATCGGGTTTTGTCGATGGTATTCTGGACGGCACCATTCCTGAGCAGCAGCGCAATCACTATCTCTCCATCGTTTCCAGTGAGACCAAGCGTCTGTCCCGCCTTGTGCGCTCCATGCTGGATCTGTCACGCATAGACAGCGGAGACATGAAGCTGAACAAGAGCCGCTTCGACCTTACAAAGACGGTCACCAGCGCGCTGCTTTCCTTTGAGCAGAGAATAGACGAAAAACAGATAGATATACAGGGACTGGAGCACAGCCGTCCGCTGTTTGTGTATGGCGACCCCGACCTTATCCATCAGGTGGTATACAATCTGCTGGACAACGCGGTAAAGTTCACCAACAAGGGCGGTTACATCAGCATACGTATGTACAGCAGGGAGCGCAGTGCCTACGTCCGCATTGCAAACAGCGGCATCGGTATTCCCTCCGAGGAGCTGCAGCACGTGTTCGAGCGTTTCTATAAGACCGACAAATCCCGCAGCCATGACAAATCGGGCGTTGGTCTTGGTCTGTTTATCGTAAAGACCATCATTTCCCTCCACGGAGGCGGTATAGAGGCGCGCAGCACCGAGGGCTCCTATTGCGAGTTCGAGTTCAATATACCCATCAACGCCCGCAACCAGAACGAGCAGCCGGAGGAAGATAAGTAACCTCACAAAAGCAACACAAATTGCACAAAATCACATCGGATTACGATAACATTCATATCAAAATCAGATGTTATAGTGTTGGCAGAAAGGGGCGTAAAAAAATGGAAAACAAAACGTCTGGCAACAATCAGAACTATTCAAATCAAAGCTATACTGACAGCAGCAGATATACAGGGCAGTACGACGGAGAATACTCCTCCGGTCCGTATAGCGGCACCAGAGGGGCACAGAGCCAGTACAGCTACACAAGTAGCGGAGAGGTGCAGTACACCGCTCCTGTCATCGACCTGACGGGTGATGCCGTCAGGGGCAGAGAAACAGCGCGGAGTACCGCCAAGGGTGAATCCTTCTTCAAGCGCGGAGTGTTTCTGTACTTCCTTTTGCCGCTGATTGCGGTGCTGCTGGGTATCGGAGTCGGAAGCATGATCAGCAGAAATGCAGACGGCATCGGCAAGCAGGGTAATGTGGAGCTGTATGTCGGTCACTCACCTGTCACCGAAACCGAGATAACCGGCAGCGAAGAGGTGCTGACCTACGCACAGATAGCCGCAAAGGTAAGACGCGCTGTGGTGGGTATCTCGGTGTACACCGATGCCTACGGCTGGGGCTCCTATCTTGCCGGTCAGGGCACAGGCTTCATTATCAGCAACGACGGCTATGTCGTCACCAACTCCCATGTTATTGGTGACGACGAAAATCCGAAATATACCGTAACAGTGTCGGTCATTGACGAAAACGGCGAGACCGAGGAAAAGGACGCCCGCGTTGTGGGCTACGACGTGCGCACCGACCTTGCAGTGCTCAAGTTTGATGCCGCAGGCATGGACCTTGTGGTAAGCGAGCTGGGCGATTCCAAGGCTCTCGTACTCGGTGACGAGGTGGTTGCCATCGGCAATCCCGGCGGTGAGCAGTTTGCCGGCTCAATCACCAATGGCATTGTTTCCGGCATCGACCGCGTTATGGAAAGCAGCGGCGGCACTGCCGACAACGCTATGAAGTATATCCAGACCAACGCCGCCATCAACCCCGGCAACTCCGGCGGTCCTCTGCTCAATATGTATGGTCAGGTAATCGGCATTAATTCCTCAAAAATAGTGTCCAGCGGATACGAGGGTCTGGGCTTTGCCATTCCCATGGCAACCGCCAAGCCCATCATCGAGGAGCTTATCGAGCATGGCATGGTGGAGCGTCCCATACTGGGCGTTACCTTGCAGCCCATTACCGAGCAGATGGCAGAGCGCTACGATGTGCCCATTGGACTGCTGCTCCATTCCATAAGGAATGATTCCGACCTTGTTCGTGCAGGAGTTAAGGTCAGCGACATCATAACCGCCTGCGACGGTGAGGAGACCACCACTGTTGCACAGCTTCAGAGCATAATTGAGAAGAAGCAGGTGGGGGATACGGTAGTGCTTACCATCTTCCGCCTTGGCGAAGCCGGTACCTTTGATGTGGAAGTGACCCTCATTTCCGACGTCGAGCAGGAGCCTGAAACATCGCAGAATCCTTTCAATAACCTGCTGCCGTAAAAATCATGTAGACAAAAATACAGCAGCGCAGCCAATTACAGGCTGCGCTGCTTTGTTGTACGCCAAAGAAAAGCCCTGCCGCAAAAACGCAGCAGGGCTATTTGCTGTATTCGGTCAGAGAGAGGGTTACTGCTTCATGCCGCCCTTGAGAGCCTTCATGCGCAGGGAATGGTCAAGGATACGCTTTCTGATGCGCACATTCTTGGGTGTGACCTCCAGCAGCTCGTCGTCGGCAAGGAATTCCAGTGCCTGCTCCAGACTGAACTGGCGGTGAGGCACAAGGCGCAGCGCATCGTCACTGCCGGAAGCGCGGGTGTTGGTAAGCTGCTTCTTCTTGCACACGTTGACCGAGATGTCCTCCGCCTTGGGCGACTGACCGACAACCATGCCTGCGTAGACAGGCACGCCTGCGCCGATGAAGAGCTGACCGCGCTCCTGCGCGTTGAAAAGACCGTAGGTGGTGGCTGTGCCGGTCTCAAAGGCGATGAGCGAGCCGGAGGAACGGCGGGCAATCTCGCCGCGCCAGGGGGTGTAGCTGTCAAAGACAGAGGAGAGAATACCCTCGCCCTTGGTGTCGGTGAGGAATTCGTTTCTGTAGCCGAAGAGTCCGCGGGAGGCAACAAGGAACTCCAGACGGATTCGGCTGCCCATGGGGGTCATCTGCACCAGCTCACCCTTGCGGCGACCCAGCTTGTCAATGACCGCACCCACGCTGGGCTCGGGAACGTCGGCGATTACCCGCTCAACAGGCTCGTGGGGAACGCCGTCAATGGTGTGAACAAGCACACGCGGCGTGGATACCTGAAATTCGTAGCCCTCGCGGCGCATGGTCTCGATGAGAATGGAGATGTGCATCTCGCCGCGGCCTGCGACGTTGAATGCATCGGTGCCCACCTCGGTTACACGCAGGGAAACGTCCTTCATCAGCTCACGCTGCAGGCGGTCGCGCAGGTTGCGGGAGGTGACAAAGGTGCCGTCCTGACCGGCAAAGGGGCTGTCGTTTACCGAGAAGGTCATCTCAATGGTAGGCTCGGAGATTTTGACGAAATCCAGCGGCTCGATACATTCGGTGTGGCAGATGGTGTCACCAATGGTGATTTCGCCGATGCCGGAGAATGCTACGATGTTGCCCGCCTCAGCCTTTTCGATGGGGGTGCGCTGCAGACCGTCAAACTCGTAGAGGGAGGTCAGCTTGGCCTTGCGCTGCTCGCCGCTCTGTGCGTTGCACACGACAATTTCCTGACCGGCGCTGATTACACCACGCTCGATGCGTCCGATGCCGATACGTCCAACATATTCGTTATAGTCGATGGAGGACACCAGAAGCTGCAGGGGGGATTCGGTGTCGCACTTGGGAGGCTCGATGTACTGCACGATGGTATCGAAGAGGGGGCGCAGGTCTACACCAAGCTCACTGGGGGAGTAGGAGGCAATGCCCTGACGCGCGGAGCAGAAGATGGTGGGGGAGTCAAACTGATCCTGCGTTGCGTTGAGGTCGAGCAGCAGCTCCAGTACCTCATCGCACACCTCGTCCACACGGGCATCGGGGCGGTCAACCTTGTTGACCACAACGATGACGCGGTGGTTAAGCTCAAGAGCCTTCTGCAGCACGAAGCGGGTCTGGGGCATGGGACCCTCCGCCGCGTCAACCAGCAGCAGTACGCCGTTGACCATCTTGAGAATGCGCTCCACCTCGCCGCCGAAATCGGCGTGACCGGGAGTGTCAACGATATTGATTTTTACATCGCCGTAGTGTACGGCGGTGTTCTTTGCAAGGATTGTGATGCCGCGCTCACGCTCAAGGTCGTTGCTGTCCATAACGCGGTCGACAATGGTCTGATGCTCTCTGTAAATACCGCCCTGCTTCAGCATTTCATCAACCAGCGTGGTCTTGCCGTGGTCAACGTGTGCAATAATCGCGATATTTCTAAGCTGCTGCACCTGTAAAACTTCCCTTCATTTGGCAGATTCATATTATTGTATAGCATTATAATTTTACACACATTCGCACAGAATTCAACCGCAAGGGCGTGGTTTGCTGCAATTTCTCTCAATAAGACAAAAATATCAACTGTGCAACCGATAAATTAAACATTGCGTGTTTACATAATGCGTAAAAATATGCGGAAAGAAAGCCGACAGTGCGCATTCCCTTTCGGGAGCTGTCCTGTCGGCTATATATCTTTTGTGCGGTTTATTTCTTCTTTCTCTTGAAAAGCCTCTGGAAGAAGTTGAGCTTTTCAGGCTCCTGCTGGGGAGTTTCCTCAGGCTCCTGTGGGGCAGAAGCACTTCCTGTGACCTTCGCAACGGAGGAGATGGGGTCGTCCTCGTCTATGGTGACGATGGAAGCGCGGTTGAAGAGGGAGGCTCCACGATGCTCCTCTCGGTGGCGGCGGGGCTCAAGACCCGCATCGAAGCGGTTGGGGTCGCTTGCGCTGTATTCGTGTTCTGTCGGACGGTAGTCGATTTCCTCTGCATCAGCGGAGTAGCTG
>SVPT01000120.1 GCA_015065695.1 Oscillospiraceae bacterium
AGCAGCCGGGGTTATCCCAGCCGGGAATGTCGGTCTCGAAGCTGTAGAAGTATACGGGAGAATCGTCACCGATGATTTCCTTGCGGCGTGCGGCTGCACGGACGGCAAACTCAACTGCGTTGATTTTGCCGTTCTCCTCGATGACCTTCCTGTCTGCGGGATAGGGGAACAGGGAAAGGAACCGCTCCTTATCCAGACCGGGCAGCTTATCGGCAAAATCGGCGAGGGAGGCATCGTCCTCCGCGTCGGGAGTGATGATAAACTCGTTATCGGTGCAGCCCATGAACAGCGGGCAGAGCAGACGGTCGTTGTGGGTGAACCACTGACCGGCAGACTTCACAAAACGCTCGTCAACGGCGGCGCACCAAGGACGGCGGTCCTCCCAGTCGAGCATCTTCCTGTAGACGTAGTCGCCTTCCAGAGCGCGGGCCTCTGCCAGGGTCTCCACGCCGAGGTATTTAAAGAACTCAACACCGCGCTGCTCAACCTCGGGGATGGTTGCTTCCAGACCGTGGAGAGCCATGGGATAGGCGGGCGCAAACACACCGCTCTGAATGATGGCACGGTTGAAGAGACCCTCATTGTTGGCTTTATCGCAGAGCTGAGCGGAAACGCTCATGCCGCCGGCAGATTGTCCGCCGATGGTGATGTTGTTGGGGTCGCCGCCGAAGGCAGCGATGTTGCGCTTGACCCACTGGGTTGCAAACTGCTGGTCAAGGAAGCCGAAGTTGGTGGTGGCTCCGCCGCTCTCCGCGGTCAGCTCGGGGTGACCGAAGAAGCCGAATACATTGAGGCGATAGCCCACTGTGACCACAACGATGCCACGGCGTGCCAGCCGCTCGCCGTCAAATTCCATCTCCGCGGTGTGACCGACCTGCAGACCGCCGCCGAAATACCAGACGTAGACGGGCATATCCTTCTGACCCTGTGCGGGAGCCCACACATTCAGATAGAGGCAGTCCTCGCCCATGGGCAGCTCAACGTCCATTGCCCACTCGCGGGTGTAGATGTTCTCTTTATCGTAGCCGGTTATGGGCTGATAAGCGATAGGACCGAAGTCGTAGGCGGGATATTCGCCCTCCCAGTCGGGACAGGGCTGCGGTGCGCGCCAGCGGTTTTCGCCCACAGGCGGCGCGGCAAAGGGGATACCCTTGTAGCTGGTTATGCAGGGATTGGCGGCGGGCAGACCTTTTACCCAGCCGTTTTCTATCTTTACTTTGCGGATCATATTTTCAACCTTCTTTTTCGTTTGCTTTTTGGGGGCGCACCCTGCTCCCGCCTTATCTTGTCGCCTTGCTTACGGAAGTCATGCGGGACTGGGGTAACGCTGTTATGTTCTGATTACTTGAAGCTGATGACTGCAACGCTGTGAGCGGGCAGCTCTATCTCCGCACCCTCTGCGGTCAGCTTTACGGAAGTCAGCTCGCAGGGAATAACGGCATCGGGCTTATCGAAGGTGTTGTGTGCCTGAGGCTCGCCGGACAGCACACGACCGGTAAATTCCTTGGCGGTGATGCCGCCGATGGTCAGCTTGCAGGCCTCATCGACATTGGCGATGGTGACGGTGACAACGCCGTCCTTTTCGGAGGCAGAGGCACTGACAGCAGCCAGACCACCCTCCAGCTCGGCGCACTCAACGGCGCAGTCGAGCAGCTTGGCGTCCATATGGGGACGGTACATATCAAAGACGTGGTAGGTGGGAGTAAGCAGCATACGCTCACCCTCGGTGAGGATAATTGCCTGCAGCACGTTGACGGTCTGGGCAATGTTTGCCATGCGCACACGCTGGCAGTGACGGTTGAAGATATTGAATGTAATGGCCGCCACCATTGCGTCGCGTATGGTGTTCTGCTGATAGAGGAAGCCAGGGTTGGTGCCCTCTTCCACGTCAAACCAACAGCCCCATTCGTCAACAAAGAGGTCAATGCGTCCCTCCGGGTCGTAGCGGTCCATGATGGCGGTGTGACCGGCAATCAGCTTATCCATATAGGAAGCCTTGCGCAGGGTCTCCAGATACAGGTCATAGTCGAACTCGGTTGCGCTGCCCTTTTCCTCCCATGTCTTGGGAACGGTATAGTAATGCAGTGTGAGCGCGTCCATGAAGGGGGCGGCACGCTGCATCATGACCTCTGTCCAGTTGTAGTCGTCACCGTTGGGACCACAGGCGATGCGGTGCAGGCGGTTTTCGCCGTAGGTGCGGCAGAAGGTCTGGAACTGGCGGTAGACATCGGCATAATACTCGGGGCGCATATTTCCGCCGCCGCCCCAGTTCTCGTTGCCTATGCCCCAGAACTTTACGTTGAAGGGCTCGCGGGAGCCGTTTGCCCAGCGTTCCTTTACGGTGTCGGAATCGCCGTCGCTGTTGAGGTATTCCACCCACTCAGCCATCTCGCGGACGGTGCCGCTGCCCACGTTTGCGTTGACATAGGGCTGGCAGCCTACCAGACGGCAAAGCTGCATAAACTCGTGAGTACCAAAGGAATTGTCCTCCACAACACCGCCCCAATTGGTGTTGACCATGCGGCGGCGTTTTTCGCCCACGCCGTCACGCCAGTGATATTCGTCCGCAAAGCAGCCGCCCGGCCAGCGCAGTACGGGTATTTCCAAACGGCGCAGTGCCTCCACCACATCGGTGCGGATACCGTCGATGTTGGGAATGGGGCTGTCCTTGCCGACAAAGATGCCCTCGTAAATGCAATGGCCCAGATGCTCGGAGAAATGTCCGTATATGTTGCGGTTGATGGTGGGAGCGTTGGCGCGGCGGGTTATTGAAATCCTGTTCATATGTGCTGCTCCTTAAGTATATTGATATGGCAATAATTATCCAAATAACGATGGTATTATCCTTATGATGCTCATTATAGTCCGCCAATTAATTAACTTCATTGCAAAATTTGCGGTTTTCTTGTTCGTTTTTATTAAATTGACAAATTCGGGCAAGTGTAGTATTCTTTTTAGTATCATGTGATGCTAAGTCAGTATGATTTTTTGCCTTTGGCATATCTGTTAGGAAACGGAGGTGGACACAATGGCAGGCTTTACCGAGAAGTCACCCTACGCGCAGCCCATCGGCAATCCGGACACACAGCAGACTCTCGACGGGCAGCAGGAATCCATTGAATTTCTGCCCGGTACATCCATACGCATATGGTATACCCATCAGGGCACCAGCTTCCCCGAGCACTGGCATCAGGCTCTGGAAATCATCGTAGGCGTAAACGAGCATTACGACTGCGAGGCGGCGGGCAAAAGCTACACCATCAACAAGGGGGATATAATGATAATCCCCGGCGGTACGCTCCATTCGCTGACCCCTGCGCAGGACTGCAACGGATTTGTCTACTTCCTCTCGCTGGATTTTCTCGAAAAGATACTCAGCGCAGCCTGCGTGCTGACCTCCCTGCGTGACCCCATACACATAACACAGGACGGCGCACCCTCCCTGCATATAGCCGTCACAGCGCTGCTTGAGCAGATGCGCTCCGTGTATTTCAGCGACAATCAGCTTCGTGAGCTGCTGGTGGATGCCTACACCCTCATGCTGGTGGAGCGTCTGCTTTCCGGCAGATTCGGCAACGCCGACGACAGCCATCAGCGGCTGGACAAGAGGGAGGAATACCGTGGAATATTCTCCCGTGTGGCGGGATACATCGACACCCACTTTGCCGAGCCCCTGAGCATCGAGCAGGTTGCGGCAGAGTTCGGGCTTTCCAAATACTACTTCTCCCGCCTTTTCAAGCAGTATATGCACTGCTCCTTCAACGAATTTCTCACGATAAGGCGTCTCAAGGAGGCTGAACGTATGCTGATGCTTCCTGAGCTTTCCATTACCGAGGTGGCATTCAGCAGCGGCTTTGGCAGCAGCTCTGCCTTCAGCCGTCTTTTCCACGAGCACCGCGGCTGCTCCCCCAGCGATTACCGCAGGGCATTTGTGGACGATAAATAACAACCTGATAACAGCATACTTAAATTTATAAATTACGCAGCAACAAGAAAAACAAAAGGAGAAACGCGAACATGAAAAAACAGGCTTTCAACCCCTATCTCCCCTCCTGGGAATATATTCCCGACGGTGAACCCTACGTCTTTGGTGACCGTGTATATGTCTACGGCTCCCACGACTTCTTCAACGGACACGTTTTCTGCATGGGCGACTACGTTTGCTGGTCCGCACCGGTTGACGACCTTTCCGACTGGCGTTACGAGGGTGTAATCTACCCCCGCAACGAGGACCCCATGAACAAAGAAGGCAAGATGTGCCTCTATGCCCCCGATGTCACCGTAGGTCCTGACGGACGCTACTACCTCTACTATGTACTGGACAAGGTGTGCGTTGTTTCCGTTGCTGTTTGCGACACTCCTGCGGGACGTTACGAATTCCTCGGCTATGTCCACTATCCCGACGGCACTCTCCTCGGCGAGCGTGAGGGCGATGAGCCCCAGTTTGACCCCGGCGTGCTGACCGAGGGCGACAAGGTCTACCTCTACACCGGTTTCTGCGGTCATGGCGACAAGTCCCGCTCCGGCGCAATGGCAACGGTGCTTGCCCCTGATATGCTCACCGTACTGGAAGCTCCGAAGATTATCGCGCCCGGCGCAATGTACGCTGACGGCACTGCCTATGAGGGTCACGCATTCTTTGAAGCCCCCTCTATCCGCAAGCTGGGCGACACCTACTACTTTGTCTATTCCTCTCAGGTAATGCACGAGCTGTGCTATGCAACCAGCAAGAATCCCACCGAGCCCTTTACCTACGGCGGTGTCATCGTCAGCAACTGCGACCTCGGTATCGACAGCTACAAGCCCGCTGATATGTCCGTTGCATTTGCTGCCAACAACCACGGCGGCATGGTGCAGATAAAGGACGACTGGTACATCTTCTATCATCGCCACACCAACGGCACATGGTACAGCCGTCAGGGCTGCGCCGAGAAGATTGCCATACTTGAGGACGGCTCCATTCCACAGGTTGAAATTACCTCCTGCGGTCTCAACGGAGGTCCTCTGGAGGGTCGCGGAGAATACCCCGCATACCTTGCCTGCCACCTCTACACCGACAAGCACGACATCTATGTGGGCGGCGAGAATAACCCCCGTGTTGTGCAGGAGGGTCGTGACGGCGACGAGGAAATCGGCTTCATCTTCAATATGCATGAGAATGTAACCGCCGGCTTCAAGTATTTCGATTTCAAGGACGTCAAGACCATCACCGTCACTGTACGCGGCTACTGCGACGGCAGCTTTGAGCTGCGCACCTCCATGGACGGCGATGTTATTGCAACCATTCCCGTTGTCAGCTCCAACGTATGGGAAAGCTACACCGTCGATGCTCCCATTCCCGATGGCGTGGGCTGCATCTACCTGACCTACACCGGCGGCGGCAACCCCGCACTCAAGAGCTTTACTCTGGCTTAATCGCCATCTGAAACAATCGAGGTGCAAAAGTGAACTCACCCTACGGAAGTCACCCGGAGAAACTCCCCGACAATGGAAAGGGGCGTTATGAAACCAAAGAAATGCCCTCTGCGGAGGTGGACAAACAGATTTCCCGCATACGCTGGAAGCTGATTCTCAGGGAATTTGCCAAGGTTTATATCATAAGCCTTGCCATTTTCATGGTAATAGCGTCGGCGTGCTTTATCGGCGTGCAGAGCCTGCTCAGCAAGGTGGAATATGCCACCGAGGAGGACATGGTCATTCCCGATGACCTGGATAACCTCTATGTAAAACCCGCCGCCGACGAGCAGCTTGCCGAGGCTGCCACCCTGACCGAAGAGGACATGGCAGCGACGGAGGAGCAGCTTGAGCAGATAGCACTGGACGAAAACGGACTGCGTTACGAGGAGGGCGTTACCAACATTCTGCTGCTTGGCACCGACGGACGCAAGGCCTCCTCCAAGAATGCCCGCTCGGACGCGATTATCATTCTTTCCATCAACGAAAATACACAGAAGCTGGTGATGTCCTCCATAATGAGGGACACCTACGTCAATATCCCCGGGCGCAAGGAAAACGAAAAGATTACCCATGCCCACGTCTACGGGGGTCCTGCCCTCTCCATGCAGACCGTTGAGGAAAACTTCGGCATACGCATTGACCACTTCGCGGCCATCAACTTCTACGCTTTCATGGACATTGTTGATGCGCTGGGCGGCGTTGATGTCCC
>SVPT01000121.1 GCA_015065695.1 Oscillospiraceae bacterium
TACGGTGACCGAATAGCCTGCGTTCATCAGCGTATGCATGATGTGCTGCTTGAAGATATTGGTGCTGCCTGTGGCGATGCGCACCACCATCTCGGTGGTTATGGGGTAGTAGCGCAGCACCTTGGAGAGGGTCTGAAGAGAGGCCGCCTTGCGTGCCTCACCCGTGCGCTTGCACAGACCCTCAAGCCTGTCGGGATATGTAAAGAGGTAAGCCAGCAGGTGTACCTTCTTCTTGCGTTTATAGTCATAGCAGGAGAACTCGGCGCCCGGTATGACCTTTACTCCGTGGCGCTCGCCCAGAACCTTGGCTCTGGTAACGCCCGCGAGGGTATCGTGGTCAGTTACGGCGATGGTTCCCAGCCGCCTTCTCTTTGCCAGCAGAATCAGATCATCCAGACCGGTGGAGCCGTCGGATATCTTGGTATGGCAGTGCAGGTCGGCAGACATAAATGTATACCTTCTTTCTAGCCGCGCATGGGCGCAGAATGTTTATGATAATATATAGTATACACCTTTTCAAGACACAAAACAATAATTTTTTGCCGTGGATTCTTAATTTTCACATACAGAAAATTTTTTTCGTTCAGGGCAGTTTTTTCGGAGTATATGATTTTGTGCGGATGTGTTGGGGGTTAGTATTCATCTTCATTTGGGTTGAACGCATAATACTCGTAAACGCCAGTATTCTGCAGTACAGCTCCGGCAAACCGCCTGTGCCTTTACTCACATCAGCCCTGCCTTCAGCGTCTTACAGCTTGCGATCAGCATTCGTCTGATGCGCCCACAAAGATTCCTATGTCTTTTGAATGTTTCTTCATCAATGCTGTTTGTGTTGAATAATAACTGCAGCCACCCTTCCGTTTCACTGCATTCTTTAAGTGCAATTTCAAATTTTGAAAGCATATCAGCTTTACTCTGTCCGTAATTGGCTTCACGGATATTCGCGTAAACACTGCTCGAGCTTTTGCGGATTTGGAAAACAGTATTAGATGGTGCTTTTATTTTTTGACACAGCAGTTCAATATCAGTTGCAAGCTGCTCTGAATAGACAGCCAAGTAATTTTTCGCCATATATTTGCTCCTTTGCGAATAAATCAAGGCGCAGCCTTGCATATCATCAATACGAAGTATTGCATATCATCAATATGAAGTATTGTATATCATCAAGCCGCAGGGAAATACACGCTGACGCGTGATGATATACGCCTACGGCGATGATATACACGACTGCGTCGTGATGATATGCCAAGCCTGCGGCTTGGATAAAAAAAGAACGAAGCGGCGGCTTCGTTCTTTTTTGGAGCGGAATACGAGGCTCGAACTCGCTACCTCCACCTTGGCAAGGTGGCGCTCTACCAGATGAGCTAATTCCGCATATTCTTTTGTGGCTCACCGCTTTCTGCGGCTCACAAGACAGTATTATATCCGAAGAATATCAATTTGTCAAGCAAAACTATTGCAAAATTCTAAAATTCGCTATAAAATATTAATCAGCCTTGAGGAAAGCGAGATTTCAGCATGGAAAACAACGCACTTACCGCCGGTGTTTCCCCCGACGGACTTAAAAACCGAACAGGAATCCGTATACTTATCTGCTGGCTGCTGTGCAATTCCAGCGAGCTGCTCACCGCCGATGACGTGACCGACCTTATCTGCGGCAACCGCCTTGCCAACTACTTTGAGGTGTGCGATGCCATCGCCCAGCTTGTGGAGGGCGGCAACATTGACAAAGACCCCGCAGGTCTGCTGCTGCCCAATGACGACACCCGCCTCGCCGCTTCGCTGATTGGCGATCTGCCGCTAACCGTCAGGGAGAAGTCAGCCGCCGCGCTGGAGAGCTTCATCAGGCGACGCATCAGTATGCGGGAAAACCGCGTGGTCATCGAACCGCTGGAAATCGGCTGCCGTGTTTCCTGCACGATTATGAACGGCAGCGAGGAGCTGATGAGCGTTTCCATGTATGTCCCAAGCAAACAGTACGCCGAGCGTATACGCGACCGCTTCTTTGACGACACCGAGCAGATGTACCGCCAGATTTTCGCCCAGCTTACCGGCGACAATTCTCTTTCCAATACGCCACAGGATTCTTCCGACGAGTAGCAACCCACGCCCTCATTCTTCGGCATCGAGCCTTCCTACCAGCTCCTTGTAGCTTTTGTAGTCGGTGATGATGTTAATGCTCTGCAGCAGCGCGTTGGTGGACATATGCCGAGGCAGCCCCAGTGCCTTTAGCAGGCGGGCGCGCCGCTCCGCGCTGTTTTCACCGCCCAGCAGCCCGTCGTCAAAGAGGGTCTGGCGGGTTATTTCTTCCCGCTGCGGACAGCCGTCATTTTCATCACAACCCTCCGCGGGCACAACACCCGCCCTGCGCAGGCTTTCAAGCAGCGTTTCCCTGTCAATCCCTTCCACACCAAGCAGTCCTTCCTTTGAGGGGCTGCTTTTTCTTTTTTCCTTGCCCTGCACAGAGGGTATATAGGCGTGCTTTATCAGAGAGGGGTCCACGATGCCCTTGATGAAGTTGCGTATGACAAAGCCCGCGCCGTCGCTGTCGGTGAGGATAAGCAGACCGCGCTTTTCTGCCATGCGGCGCAGAAATTTCTGCATTGACTTATCGCGGAATATGCCAAAGCCCTCGGTGGTCATAATCAGGGCATCCACTACCGATTCCAGACGTATCTTGTCGTATTTGCCCTCCACCACCACTACCTCGGAGAGCCTTATGCGGTTCATTTCTTCCCCTCCCTCTGCACCATGCACAGGCGGGCAATAAGCTGCTCAAGGCATATCTCCTTGTCGCTTCTGCCTCCCTTGAGCTTAAGCTCCGCCTCAAAGAGCAGGTCTATATAGCGGCGAAGCTGATGCGCGCCGAATTTGCTCTGGTCGCGCATGGCATTCTCCGCACGGAAGCCTCTGCCCTTGTAGTCACCGGGAAACACCTCCGCAAGCTCGGCGGCGGTGCCGCTGTTTCTTGCCAGAGCCTTGGCACGGTACAGGTCGATGAAGCTGCCGGTCATAATGGTGAATATACTTACAGGGCTGTTTTTCTGCACAAGCAGGCGGCGGGTCAGCTTGAACGCCTCGTCGCTTCTGCCCTCCAGTATGCAACGGGAAATCCTGTACACGTCGGCGTCCACCGAGCGGGTGCAGTATGTGTCAATCGCCTCTCGGGTGATGGGCTTGCGCCCCACTGCCGCCGACAGCTTTTCCAGCTCGCTGAGCAGGTTGGTAAGGTCGGCACCGCACAGCTCCATCATGTAGTATGCCTCCGGCATTGCCATGCGCAGACCCAGCCGCTCGGCACTGTCGCACAGCATACGCGCCGTATCGGAGGGGCGGGGCGGCAGGCACTTCATCACGCTGCCGTACTTCTTGCAGGTTTCTGCCACCTTCTTCATGCGGGCATTCTTCTCGGTGGTGACATCGTCATTCTGCCAGATTATCAGCACACAGCTGTCGGGGACACGCTTTATGGTGTCGATGAGTATGGATATACTGCTCTCGGGTGCGCGGGCTATGTCAAAGTCCTCCAGCAGCACGCACCGCCTGTCTGCCATCATCGGAAACTGCTCCACCGCGTCCATCAGCACAGTGATGGGCTCCCGTGTGCCGTCCAGCCGCTGATAGTTGAACTCCGGCAGCACCTCCGGTATGCACCGCTTCTTCAGCAGGTCTATCGCCTGCTGTTTGAGGTACACCTCTGTGCCGTATATCAGATAGACACGCGAGGGCTTGTTGGCCTTAAGCTGCCGCTCCAGGTCTTTCATTGCAATCTCCGGCATTACTCGGCACCTCCTATCATTACCATATCACTTTCCTTATATATACGCAGGCTTCCGTCCTTGCCTGTAGAATAGACATTCTCTGCGCCCCTGTAGCGCAGCACGTTTTCTGCACGGACACCCTCTTCGCCGTCGGCTGACACGATGACCGCCACCGCATTCAGCGCACCGGTATCGGTCAGCTTTCCTCCGGGCAATATGGCACAGTCGGGGCTGCGAAATTCATCGGGCAGCAGCGAACAGTCGCCCGCCTCCGGACAGACCAGCACGCTCAGCTCCCCGCACCAAATCATCGTCCAGCGGGCACCCTTTTCATCGTCATAGACACAGATCTCCAAACCGCTATCCGGCTGAAAAAAGCCTGCGCCGCCCACCTCGTACAGCACTGCACCGCTCTGCTGTGCCGCATAAGCAACTGCATCGGATTGTGTTCCATTCGGGTCGGCAAACACCGCCTTTGGCTTGAGCAGTCGGACAGCTTCCTCCGCACAGGCGGCATCGTATTGGTCGGTACAGGGCAGCACAAGCACCTCTGCCCGGGTAAATCCGCTTTGCTTCAGCCCGCTGATGGCACGGCGGCTGCTGTAGGCATTGCCGCCGGCACCCACTGCCGCACACCTGCCCTCGCAGCAGGCAGCGATGAGCATACCGTCCTCCACAGCATACACGCTGACATACTGCTCTTTCCCCTTGATGATTCTGTCCCACGACAGACCGAAGATGAAAAGCTGTGCGATGATGGCAGCGCACAACAGCAGTGCGGTTTTCCGTTTCGCCTCTCTGCGCCACAGCACATACCACGCCGCAAGCAGCACACCCGCACACAGGAAAAACACCGGCAAAAAGCTGTAGTTCATGGGTATTCCCGCATTGGGCAGTGAGGCAAGCATTTTTATCATATACAGCCACAGGCGGGTGAGCATTATCAACACCGCCCGGGGCGCAAGGCAGATTATCTGCCCTGCCACAGGTATCTGCCAGAGTAATGCCGTCACTGCTCCCACAGTGAGCAGGGCGGTTGCGGGCAGCACCGACAGCACATTTGCCAGCGGAGCAAGCAGTGACACCTCGCCAAAATACAGCACCGTGACGGGAAAGGTGAACACCGAAGCGGAGACAGAGGAAACCAGCGTTTCCGCAATCATTCTTCCCCCGCCCTTTCGGGCTATGGGCACACGCCTTTTCACCGCACGCAGCAGCGGCTCGTTGAGCAGTATCAGACCGAGGGTGGCAGAAAAGGAGAGCAGCAGCCCCGCGTCTGCCGCCGCAAAGGGGTTGAAGAGGCATATCAGCAGCACAGACACAAACAGCGAGCTGAGCGCATCGGAATCCCGCTGCAGAAGCTGTGCGCCGTAGGCGATGAGCAGCATAAGCCCTGCTCGGGTGATGGACGGAGTGAAGCCGATGAATGCCATGCACCACAGGATAGCCGCTGCCTCGAGAGAAAGGCGCAGATACATATTCAGCCCACGCACCAGACCGAGCAGGGCGTGCAGCATGAATATTATGATGGACAGGTGCATTCCCGAAACCGCCAGCAGATGGGAGATTCCGCACAGGCGAAACCACTCCGCCGTTTCTGCTGTCATGCCTGATTTATCGCCCGTAAGCATACCGCACAGCACTGCCGCCGTTTCGTCGGTAAAACATTCGTATATAGCATCGGCAGTGGCTTCCCGCAGACGGGCAAACCATGCCCGCAGGCGCAGCAGCCCCGACCCCGGGGTTATCTCAGGCTGCTCTCCGAAGGGAATACGCGCCGTAAGCGCAATCCCGCCCGAGAGCAGACTGAGCCTTTCTGAAAGCTCCCTTTCGCTGATGCGGTCAATGGCGGCAACCGTCCTGATGCGGTCGGAGATGCCCGCCGCCAGTGCATTGTCGGAAGAGAGTCTTATCTTCACACGTTGGGGCGCACCGTGTGTATGCACCTCATCGGTTTCAATAACGTAATAGCTTCTTCCGTAAATGTCGGCAGACACATCTGTCACCCTGCCGGAGATTACCACCTCTCTGCCCTCCAGCATATGTGCGGGAAACACCCTTGCCGCGTAGGTCAGAGAATACATTCCGCACGCAGTAACCGCGCACAGCAGCGCGGCAATGACGGTGCGGTTTCTTTCCT
>SVPT01000006.1 GCA_015065695.1 Oscillospiraceae bacterium
CCAATCTCCGTCAAGAAATACGCTATTCGGTAAATTCTGTTTGAGCAGTTGGCACACAGTTGTTTTTCCAACTCCCATAGTACCACCAATCATATATAAAGTTTTCATCATTCACACCTACAAATTCAAGTTTATCAAATTGATTATACCACTGAGACAACATGGTTTCAATATCCGAAGCGTTTTCGGCGGGAGCAAGCCCCGCCCTACGATTGGCGCACATGGCAAGCAGAGAATCAGGTCGTCTACCGGATACAGGCAACATGGCAGTTGCCCATACCTACAAAAATGCTACTCCCTGTAGGGCGGGGGCTTGCTCCCGCCGTTAACCTCAATAAACCGCCGTCAAGCCCGATATTCCATAATTCTCTTTGCCTCCAACTCAAGTGTTTCGTTTCTATCCATGACACAACAGTAAAAGAAACCGCAAGCCGGAAAAGGCTTGCGGTTTCGGTTTGTATTGTATTCGATTGTCCTCTATAAATCAGCCGGCTATCAGCTCAAATGCCTTGTCCATCGCGTCCTTTCCCGCACAGGGCACATCAGGCTCAACCAGCAGGTCGGTGCATTCGGTGTCGGGGCGGAAGAACTGCTTGGTGGAAACGGAGAGGTACAGACCGGTTTCCTCCATGCGGAAGATGGTGATGTCACCATAGCTGTTGGGTGCGTTGCCGGGGGCTTCGCCGATAAGGGTACCCAGTCCGTTGTCCTTGAAGTAGAGGGCAAAGAGCATCGCCGAACTGAATGAAGCGGAATCGGTCAGCAGGTATACATCGCCGTCAAAGGTAAGCTCTTCTATACGGTCGTTTTTTATTACGCCGTCGTCATGCTCCATCATTAAAAAGCCTAGGCGGTGATGGTAGGTGTCCACCTGATAGCTGTCCACGTCAAGATAACGTATCAGCTCATTTGCAACCATGGAGTTGCCGCCGCCGTTGCCCCGCAGGTCGATTATCAGGTTGCTCACGCCGCTCTGCTTAATTTCGGTAAACAGGTCATGGAGCAGGGTGCGGTAGGCATCGTCATAGGTGCAGGAGGCAATGACCAGTATGGCGGCATCGCGGTCGGTGTCTATCTCGTAGCAGTTTTCTGCGGCAGGCTGTACATCATCGGAAATGTACTGCTCTCCCAGACGGACACATTCATCGTAGGGGATAAAGTTTTCGGCGGTGTAGGTACATTCACGCACCGCGCCGTCCTCTCTTTCGTAGGTAAAGGCAACGCCGCTGTCAAGGTCGTAGCCGAGGTAGCGCAGACCCTCGGAAGTGGAAAGATTCTGCCGCAGCATCTCCATTCCCCAGCTTTCAGCCTCGTAGCTGAAAAGCTCGGATTTATCGCGCAGTATGTCAACGAGCGGCTGTCCGTCCACTGCTGTGAGGGAGTATCCCAAGGATTTTAGCTCAATGCCGTTGTCGCGGTAGTGCGGTTCGGTATATGAGGAGTACACGTTGGTGTGGGCATCGCCCAGCACCGAAACAGTGGTCTGCAGGGCACGCTGCACATCGTCAACGGTCAGGTCATCGTCAGCCTGAAGCTGTGCCATTGCCTTGTCGTAGGCAGAGGCAACCTCTGCGGGAGTTTCATCAATGAAGGCAGGGTGTATGCGCTTGAGCGTGAACATAAGCTGCTCCATATCCTCCTGTGCCTGCTGCAAGGTGACACTCTCCGCGCCGTCCGCAGAGGGTGCGGAGTAGCGGAAGGAAACGCTGTTGAAGTAGGGGTTGAGCATACAGCCAAGGGTGGAAGCCGCCAGCACAAGCACAGCCACAATACCGGCAATTACAGCCGTCCTGCGGGGGCGGGGTGCAGTTACCGCAAGCATGACCACTGCGCCGACAAATGCCGCCGCAGTCACCAGCCGCGCCCACAGGGGCACAGTGCAGACATACATTCCGATAACCGATGGGATAAAGATGTTTAATAAACCGGTGACGATGGTCAGGGGCAGCCACAGGCGGCTGATACAGGGCTTCTTTTCTTTTTGGGTGTCAGACATGGCAATTGCTCCTTCTTTCCTTTTGATTTCCCTTATTATTCTCCCTACAACAAAACGCTGCAGCGACAACACATAAGACATTGGCAGCAGCAGCGTTTTATCCTCTTTTATCCGTTCAAAGCCTTGATGACCTTGAGTCGTGCAAATTCCTCGCGCTCCTTTTCGTCCAGCGCATCGGTAATGAACTTGACCTCTTCCTCAAAGCGGGGGATGAGGATATTCTTCAGGGCGTTGGCACGCTTTTGCGTCTTTTTAATGGCATCAGCCAGACGGTAGACGCTGCTTTCAACCTCCGCCAGCCGCGCTGTCATGCGCTTTACGTCAAGGAAGCGCATATAAGCCTCGTCCAGCAGGGAGTTGGAGGTGGAAAGACCAAAGGGCATACGCACCTCCCGCTCTTCCAGTGTTACCGAGGGCAGCTCCACGCCCATTACCGAGCGGGAGGAAATGTGCAGACCGTTGTCAATAGGCACCGTCTGCGCGATGGCACCGCACATACCCAGCGTGGTGTTGGCACGCTGCAGTGCGCTGTATGCCTCAGCGTAGGTGGAATCAATGCGCCCCTGCAGCTCCGAGGCTGCGTCTATGAGCGACATCATCTCCCGTATCAGTATATTGCGCTTACGGTCGAGCAGTTCATAACCAACACGGGAAAGCTCAAGGGATTTTTTCGCTGCAATCAGATTACCTTTTGTTGGCACTGCCGGCATTGCCTGCACCTCCTCTGCATTGTGGTGTATAAAAGTGAAGCGATACTACGCACTGTAATACTTGTCGAGCATTGCGTTGTCCACACGATCGAGCGACTCACGGGGCAGGGTGGAAAGCAGCTTCCAGCCCAGCGAAAGGCTCTGCTCGATGGTGCGGTTTTCCTCCATTCCCTGACGGAGGAAGGTCTGCTCAAACTGTCTGCCAAATTCCAGCAGACGCTTATCCTCTGCCGACAGCTCCTCCTCGCCAATGACCGAGGCAAGGGAGCGAATCTCCTGCACCTTGGCATAGCTGGCGAAAAGCTGGTTGGAGAGGGCAGAATGGTCCTCGCGGGTGTAGCCCTCGCCGATGCCGTCCTTCATCAGACGGGAGAGGGAGGGAAGCACCGATACAGGCGGGTATAGTCCGGAGCTGTCCAGTGCGCGGTCAAGCACTATCTGACCCTCGGTGATGTAGCCGGTAAGGTCGGGCACAGGGTGGGTGATGTCGTCGTTGGGCATGGTGAGTATGGGTATCTGGGTCACCGAGCCGGTGCTGCCCTTGACCATTCCCGCACGCTCGTAGAGCGAAGCGAGGTCGGAATAAAGATAGCCGGGGAAGCCCTTTCTGCCGGGAATCTCGCCCTTGGAGGAGGAGAATTCGCGGCAGGCCTCCGCGTAGGAGGTCATGTCGGTCATGATGACCAGCATATGCATATTACATTCAAAGGCGAGGTACTCCGCAGCGGTAAGTGCGCAGCGGGGTGTCAGTATACGCTCGATGATGGGGTCGTTGGCAAGGTTGAGGAACATGACCACTCGGGAAAGTACGCCCGACTGCTCAAATGAGCGGCGGAAGTAATCGGCAACGTCCTGCTTTACGCCCATTGCGGCAAATACGATACCGAAGCGGGCGTCCTCCTCGCCGGTAATGCGTGCCTGACGCACTATCTGCACAGCCAGCTCGTTGTGCTTCATGCCCGAGCCGCTGAAGATGGGCAGCTTCTGTCCGCGTATCAGGGTTATCAGCGTGTCGATGGAGGAAACACCGGTGCTGATGTAGTTACGCGGATATATGCGGGAAACAGGGTTGATGGGGGTGCCGTTGATGTTGCGGCGGCATTTGGGGAACACGCCGCCCAGCCCGTCGATGGGGGTGCCTGCGCCGCTGAAAACGCGGCCCAGCAGCTCATCGGAAAGGGGCAGCTCCATGGGGCGACCCATAAGGCGGGTGCGGGTGTTGTCCAGAGAGACCCCCGAGGTGCCCTCAAAAACCTGAATAACGGCGCGGCTGCCCTCGATGGCAACTATGCGCCCGTGGCGGACGGCGCCGCCGTCCAGACGTATCTCCACCACCTCTTCATAGGAGGGGTTCTCCACGTTGTCCAGCACGATAAGCGAGCCGTTGATTTCCTTTACGCCAATATATTCAAATACCATTGTATTGCTCCTGTATAATGCTCTTTTTAGACCGTTCTTGCGGAGGAAAGAGCAAAGATGCGCTCGTCAATCTCCGTCGGGTAGCTGTCCAGCAGCTCCAGGCGGTCATTGGGAACATCGTATTTGATGCGGGTGAGCTTGTCAAACAGACCGGTGGCAATTATCTGGGAGATGGGGATTCCGGCGGCGATGGCAGCCTGACAGCGGTTGTGCAGGTGGAGAATAACCCGCATCATGGAAAGCTGCTTCTCAAGGGGGACAAAGGTGTCGTCCTTGTGGAAGGCATTCTGCTGCAGGAAGCCGACGCGGATAACACGCGCCGTCTCGATAATCAGCTTCTGGTCGTCGGGCAGTACGTCCGCGCCGATGAGCTTGACAATCTCCATCAGCCGTGCCTCCTCCTGCAGCAGAGCGGAAAGCTCTGTGCGGAAGTGCATAAAGTCGCTGCCTGCGTGCTCGTCGTACCACTTCTCAAGGTCTCTGTCGTACTCGCTGTAGGAGTTGAGCCAGTTGATGGCGGGGTAATGACGTGCATAGGCAAGGGATTTGTCCAGTGCCCAGAAGCAGCGGGTAAAGCGGCGGGTATTCTGCGTGACCGGCTCGGAGAAGTCGCTGCCCTGCGGGGAGACCGCGCCGATGATGGTGACAGAGCCTTCCTCGCCGCAGAGGGAGCGGACAAGACCTGCACGCTCGTAGAATTCGGAAAGGCGGGAGGGGAGGTAGGCAGGGAAGCCTTCCTCGGCGGGCATCTCCTCAAGGCGTCCGCTTATCTCGCGCAGAGCCTCAGCCCAGCGGGAGGTGGAGTCGGCCATGATAGCCACATGGTAGCCCATGTCACGGTAGTATTCAGCAAGGGTGATGCCGGTGTATATGGAAGCCTCGCGGGCTGCAACCGGCATGTTGCTGGTGTTGGCAATAAGAATGGTGCGGTCGGTCATGGGTCGTCCCGATTTGGGGTCGATGAGGGAGGAGAATTCCTCCAGTACCTGACACATCTCGTTGCCACGCTCGCCGCAGCCGACGTAGACGATGATGTCCGCGTCGCACCACTTGGCAAGCTGGTGCTGTGTCATGGTCTTGCCCGTGCCGAAGCCGCCGGGGATAGCGGCAGTGCCGCCCTTTGCAATGGGGAAGAGGGTGTCAATAACACGCTGTCCGGTGATGAGCGGCACGTTGGCGTACAGCCGCTGGGCGCAGGGGCGGGGACGGCGTATGGGCCACTTCTGGCAGAGGGTCAGGTCGTGTACCTTTCCATCGTCGCTGCGCAGACGTATGACAGTGTCAGCAACGGTGAGGGTGTCTTTCTTGGTGACCCACTCCACTGTGCCGGAAAGCTCCGGCGGCACCATGCTGCGATGCTCGATGATGGTGGTTTCCGGACAGACGGCAAAGATGTCGCCGCCCGAAAGTCTGTCGCCCTGCTTTACCCGCAGAGTGACCTTCCACTGCCGTGTGGTGTCAAGGGAGGGGACGTTTGCGCCGCGCTCGATAAACGCGCCGCTTTGCTCCTCAATGACCTTGAGGGGACGCTCTATGCCGTCGAATATGTTGTCGAGAAGACCGGGCCCCAGCGTGACTGACATGGGTGCGCCGGAGGAATAGACAGGGTCGCCCGGCTTAAGTCCGCCGGTTTCCTCATATACCTGTATGGTGGTTTCCTCGGCGTCCATGCGTATGACCTCACCGGTCAGACGCTGCTCGCCGACGTTCACCATTTCCATCATGGCAAGACCGGTGTGTCCCTTTATGGTAACGACAGGACCGTTGATGCCGTATATCGTGTTGACTGGATTCATTGATAAATCTCCTAGTTCTGCACTATTCACAGATTACGGATACAGACCGCGGAAGGACAGGGGCAGGCTCTAGCCGATGGTCAGACCGGCGTTTTCCTCAAACCACTCGTGCTGGTTTTCCAGCCGACCGTCCAGTGTTACGTCGATGGCTCTGCCCAGCGGCGCGGAGACTGCCAGCAGACCGCCAATGTGTATCTGGCTGTCGGCGGCAAACTGACACTCGGCACCGTAAGCGGCGCGTATGGCATCGGCGTATTTCATGTCCTCCTCACGGAGGCGGATAAGCGCACCGTCAGGTGCCGCGGCAAAGTGCTTTGCGGCAATCCTTGCGGCGCTGCACAGGAACTCCGCATATTTCTCAGAGGCGGTGAAAGCGGTCAGCTTCTTCAGTGCCCGCGCAAAAACGTCCTTCTCAATAGCGGCACGATGCTCAAACAGCTTGCGCCGACCCTCCAGCTCGCGGGCTGCAAGGTCGTGGGCGATGGAGCTGCGCACCTCCGCGGTTTCCTTCTGGATATGGCGGTATGCGGTGCTGAGAGCCTCCTTCTCGGCGCGGGAAATGGCGGTGGAGGTCTGTTCCTCCATCTCGGTAAGAATACGCAGACGCTGCTCCTCAGCGTAGTCGTTTATCGCCTGTAGAAACAGGTTAAGTTTTTCCTCTTGTGACTGCATTGCGAATCTCCTATATCTTGATACCGACCGCCTCGCGGACGTAGCGGGTAATGGAATCGCCCACGCTGCCCTGAGAACCTTGGTCGGGGATCTGCGAAATGAGCGGGCGGGAGAGGGTCTGCTTAAGCTGACGTACACGCTCCTCGCACAGCTGGGAAAGGCGGCTGGTAATCAGCACCACGCCCACCTCCTCGTCGGCAATAGCGCGGTCAAGGGCGGCATCTACCTCCGCCGGCTCGCTGACCACCACGCCCTCGATGCCCGCAAGCCGCAGACCGATGGCGGTATCTGTACTATCACTGATAAGAAAGAATTTCATTGTTTTTTCGTTACAGTATGTTCGCAGTTTTCTCCGGGTGTTTCAGTCTGTCAGAAAGCAGATTAATACTTACCGAGGATCATGATGGAAACCAGCAGACCGTAGAGAGCGATGGATTCGCCCAGAGCGACGAAGATAAGTGCCTTACCGAATACCTTGTCGTCCTCGCTGGTTGCGCCGATGGCTGCGGGTGCGCCTGCCGCAACGGCGATGCCGCCGCCAATGCCGGAAAGACCGGTAACCAGAGCAGCACTGAGCATACCAAGACCTTTGGAGGGGTCAAAGACGGTGGGGGCAGGGGCTTCTTCTGCGGCTGCATCGGTGATGGAAACAGCGGCGGGAGTCTCAGCATCTACGCCGGCTGCATTGGCAACAAAGGGGGAAACGAGGCAGACAAGGAAAAGCAGAGCGAAAACAGCGAAGTTGATGCGGATAGCCTTGGACGCGCTGCCGGTCTTGCGGAAGGAACGGATGGTGAAGTAAACCGAAGCGGCGATGATTGCTGCGGGAATGGCATAAACGAAGAAATTCATGATGATAGCTCCTTTTTGTTTTTTAATTTTTGTCGGTCTATTTGGAAAGCTGTCTTGCGGGGGTAAAGGGTCGTCCTGTACCGCTGTAGAAGCGGCTGAACATCTCATAGAACTCAAGGCGCAGTCCCTGAATACCAACCAGAAGACCCTCCAGTACGGTGATTATAATGTTGCCGATGACAACAATGATGATAAAGGGGGCAATGCCCAGCGGACCGTCCTTGGACGGCATCTCTGCCAGAGTGAACACAACGGTCATCATGCCGTAGTGAACAAGAATGAATGCGCCCACGCGCAGGAAGCTGACGGTGTTGGAAACGTAGGAGAGCAGCACCTCGAACAGCTCAAAGAAGTTCTGCATAAAGAAGTCGAGGAAATTCTCGGGCAGCCAGTGTTCCTTGCCCTCGATAAGCTCACCCAGCGGCTCACGCAGGAAGATGAGTACCAGCGGCAGTACGATGCACAGCAGGATAAAGCCAAGGTTGAGGGGGTTACGTCCCAGCACCAGCATATTTACGGCGGCGTAAACCACCGAACTGTAGAATATCAGTCCTGCCAGACCGTTCTGACCAAACAGCGCGTTGCCGTAGTGCTTCTGCTTGAGGTTTGAGTATATACCGATTATCATAGCGCAGATAACCAGTGCCGCGCCTATGCCGATGGCGGCATAGATAAGCATATTGACCACGTTGGAGTCCTCGATGTTTATCAGCTTGCCCTCGTTCAGCGGCACGCCCGTCTTTTCGTGTACCCATTGCCAGAATGGGTCGAGCCAATGCTCAAAGCCGAATACCGAGCCCATCAGTACGCCGCATATTGCGGAGGATATGCCGCATATGCCTATGATGCGTCCCAGTGCCATGCCCTTCCATTTCCACATGATGATGCCCGCCAGCGACAGTATCAAGCCCTGTCCAAGGTCGGCAAACATGATGCCGAAGAGAATGAAGTAGGTAATGGCAACGAAGGGGGTGGGGTCAGCCTCGTGATAGTCGGGCAGACCGTACATACTCACATAGAACTCAAAGGGACGGGAGAAGAAGCCGTTCTTCAGCTTGACGGGCGGCGAATGTCCTTCGGCGGTGTTGGGATTCTCAACCTCGCACTCCACGTGGGGAATGCTGCCCAGTCGGTCGCTGAAGGCGGCGGCGTCGGAGGCTGCGACCCAGCCGGCAAGGAAGAACTTGTCGCCGTCCTTGTACTTGGCAACATATCGCCGCAGCTCAAAGGTGCTGCTGCTCTTGTCAAGCAGATGGTAAAGGCTGCTGCATCGTTCACGGTTTTCTTTCCAGAAAACATTCAGCCCGCGGGCGGCATCGGTTTCGTCGTTGCAGAAGCTCACAATGCGCTGCTCCATGGCCTCGCATTCCTCGGCGGGGGTGCCGGTTGCCTCGGGCAGATGCATACGCTCCCACAGCAGGCTCTGGAATATGCGGTCTACATCGGCAATGTTGTCGATGGGCGCAAGGTACATACCCCAGACGTAGTCCTTGTCGGTGTCGCAGGGCATGAGCATGATGTAGGGGTTGTCGCTGTAATACTTCAGCTTGCTGTAGCTTTCCTTGGGCAGCCGACCGAAGCGCACCTTGATGTATTCGCATTCGAAGATGTCCTGCAGACGCACATCAAGCTGAGTGAAGTGGCGAAGCTGCTCAAGCTCCAGCGTGGTCTGCTCGATGCCGCTGCGGGCGGCGGTGAGGTCGGAGCCCAGCTCACGGAGCTGGGTGGAAAGCTCCTCCACATAGGTGCCCACCTGCTCCCAGTCGGTGACCTGCGGCAGTGCGCCCTGTTCACATGGAAGTACGGTCAGACCGGCCTCGTCAAGCGCGTTTTTCAATCGGGTCAGGTTGGCGCTGAATGGGTTTTCATCATTGATAGGCATGAAGTCCGATTTGTCGCCGAAGAAGCTCATTGCCTGCTCAAACTGGAAGTCTTCTCCGGAGCAGCAGGCTTCAAGCACCTCTCCCAACCGGGAAAGAGAGCCGGTGACATTGACCAGCCTCATACTGGTAACAGCCATAGCTATTCTCCTGTTTCTGCGGATTTTGATTGTTGGTGTATATTATCACCGTAACGGCAAGCGGGAAGGTTATTTCAGGCTGTCGATGGCGATGATTTTCATAATTTCCTCCGGCGGCATACCGTAGTGGACTGCCTCGGAGATGGTGATGATGTCCTGTACCTCGGTCTCTGCAAAAATAATATAGGAAAGCAGTACCGAGGAGGGGTGTATGGAAAAGCGCAGCATGTGCGCTGCCTTGCTCAGCATAATCTCATGGGCGGCAAACTCCACGCCGGCACATTCGCTGACATTGCCCATCTTTCTGCCAAGACGTGAACGCTCAAGGAATATGCGCAGTGCCTCGTCGGAACTGCCTGCGGAAATAAGCCTTCGGAGCAGACGGCTTTCGTGGGAGTCGGGGCTGCCGAGCAGCATTGCGCGAATGCTGTCGTTGTCTGCCGCGTAGTATTTCTTCATGCGGTATATGCTGGAGAAATTGCGCAGCTCAAGCTGGGCGTTGAGTATATCAAGAAGCTCCTCGCGGGCGCTGCCCGAGTAGTGCTTTTCGATGATGTCAAAGATGGTCTTGTACATCAGGTTGTACAGCGCGTGTTCGATTACCGCGCAGTCCAGCGGCTCGCCGTCCAGCGGGGTAAAGGTGCGCAGTATGCGCCCGAAGCGGGAGGGGCGCATCACGGCGAGAAATTCGCCGTAGTTGCGGCAGCTTGCCAGCCGAGCAATGTCAAAGTCGGCGTGCTGCAGGAAAAAGCCGGGGAGTGAGAGGATAAAGTCCTCCGGGTGACCGGCGGAGAGCAGCCAGAGATAGGACATTATCTGCCGAATCTCGCCGTTCATCAGAATGTAGTCGCTGAACCAGTCACCCACCGACAGCTCGTAGCGGCACAGTGCGGAGAACTCGTCGTACATCATTCTGCGCACGGCGTTTTCCAGCGAGAGGCGGTTCATTGCGTTGGGGTCAACGGTTTCCAGCACAGTGCAGTAGCGTGTGTTGGCTTTGAGATATGCGGCTGTCTCCTGTACACTGCGGCAGGAGCAGAGGGCTTCAATATCGGAATGCGTCAGCCGTCGTCCGAACTTTGCGCGGCACTTTGCCAGCAGCACGTTGGAGGCTTTGGAAGCAACGCTCACAGGCGGGTCACCTCTTTTGCGGATAAAGTAAAGCGTTCAGGTCAAATGGTGTGTCAGTCCTCCAGCGTGAGTACGCGGTCAACTATCGCGTCTACCCATGCGTCTGCGTTCTGGGCGCGGCATTCGTCCAGACGGGCGGTCACAGCGGCATACTGCTGCTCAAGCTGCTCCCACTGCTCGGCGGCATCGCGCATCTCTGCCGCACGGATAATGTCAATGCGCTGTCGGGCAAGGGTGAGGAAGTTTTCGGAAACCTCCGCCTTCTTCTGCTCGATAATGCGAGCCGAGCCCTCGCGGCGGGCGCGGGCATCGTCGGTAAGACGGCGGGCTTCCTTGTCCATTGCAATAACCTTGCGAATCATGTTTTTCATAACGCTGCCTCCTGTTCAATGGCAACTGAATATATATGGTGAGGCAAAAGTGCCTCGTTCAAGCATTTTATGCGGCAGGGCTGTATTGCAAAAATGCAGCCGTCTGTCAGTTCTTCAGGCTCTGTATCGGGGCTGGAATACGTCCTCCACGGTTGATAAACCGTGCGGGGGAGTAGCGGTTGACCTCCATGATGGGGGCAGAGCCGAACAGTCCGCCGAATTCCAGCTCATCGCCGGCATTCTTGCCGATGGCGGGGATAAGACGTACGGCAGTGGTCTTGCTGTTGACCATGCCGATGGCGGCTTCGTCAGCGATTATGCCCGAAAGTACCTCTGCGGGGGTGTCGCCGGGGACGGCTATCATGTCAAGACCCACCGAGCAGACGGCGGTCATTGCCTCCAGCTTCTGCAGGGAAAGTGAGCCGCAGCGTGCGGCGTCTATCATGCCGGCATCTTCCGATACGGGAATAAATGCGCCGGAAAGACCGCCGACGTGGGAGCTTGCCATCGCGCCGCCCTTCTTGACGGCGTCGTTGAGCATGGCAAGGCAAGCGGTTGTGCCGTGTGCGCCGCAGCACTCCAGACCCATTTCCTCAAGGATATGCGCCACCGAGTCGCCGACAGCGGGGGTGGGGGCGAGGGAGAGGTCTACTATGCCGAAGGGTATGCACAGGCGGCGGGAGGTTTCCTGCGCCACAAGCTGGCCCATGCGGGTAATCTTAAAGGCGGTGCGCTTGATGATGTCGGCAATCTGTGTGATGTCGGCATCTTCGGGTGCCTGCGCAATGGCAGCGCGCACAACGCCCGGACCGGAAACGCCCACGTTGATGACGCAGTCGGGTTCGCCTGCGCCGTGGAAAGCACCGGCCATAAAGGGATTGTCCTCGGGAGCGTTGCAGAAGACCACCAGCTTTGCCGCGCCAAAGGAATCACGGTCGGCGGTAAGCTCTGCGCTCTCGCGGATAATGTGACCCATCATGCCAACGGCATCCATGTTGATGCCCGTCTTGGTGGAGCCGATGTTTACGGAGGAGCAGACACGCTCGGTTTCGGCAAGTGCCTGCGGAATACTTTTTATCAGGGCGTAGTCGCCGGGGGCAAAGCCCTTGTGTACCAGAGCCGAATAACCGCCGATGAAGTTGACACCCACAGTGTGGGCGGCACGGTCAAGGGCGTGGGCAAAGCGCACAGGGTCGCCGGTCTGGCAGGCGGCCTCTATCATGGCAATGGGGGTGACCGATACACGCTTGTTGATGATGGGGATTCCGTATTCGCGCTCAATGTCCTCGCCGGTGCGCACAAGATCCTCCGCACAGCGGCATATCTTGTCATAAACGGCATCACAGGCTGCTTTTATGTCGGGGCGGGAGCAGTCCAGCAGACTTATACCCATGGTGATGGTGCGTATGTCCAGATGCTCCTCGCGGATCATGCGTATGGTTTCAAGTATATCTTTGGTGTTCAGCATATGGAGGCTCCCCTATCAGATTCTATGCATGGAGTTGAACAGATCCTCGTGCATTACACGGACGGAGAGACCGCTCTCTTCGCCGTACTTGTCAAGGCGGCTGCCAAGTTCCAGGAACGGAATAGTGCTGCCGGAAAGGTCAACCAGCATTATCATAGCAAAAAGATCCTGCATGATGGACTGGGATACCTCGGTGACGTTTACGCCAACCTCTGCGCATATTCCGGAAACGGCGGCGAGAATGCCCACCATGTCCTTTCCGATGACGGTTATTACTGCTCTCATCAGTTTGTTACTCCTTTAACAATATAGGGGGAACTATTCACTGTATTATACGATTTTTTCGCGCAATTTTCAAGGAGGCAGCTATATTTTAAACTTGGCTGAATGCTGATTTTTGAATTGACAAGCGCATAGATATTGTGCAATAATTCATTATGAGGGGAAAACCCGACCAAAGGAGCATTGATTATGAATATATACGATTTCGATAAGACCGTCTACAACGGCGACAGCACAGTGGATTTTTACAAATTCTGCCTCAAAAAGTACCCCAAGACCCGCTCCAGCGTAATCAAGACCGGCTGGTACTTCTTTATGATGATGTTGCGGGTATACAGCAAGACCCAGTGCAAGGAGAAGTTCTATATGTCCTTCCTGCCCCGTATTCCGGATATGGAAAAGGCGCTGGAGGATTTCTGGGCAGCCCACGAAAAGAACATGAAGAAGTGGTATGTGGACGACAAACGCCGTCCCGATGACATCATCATCTCCGCCTCGCCGGAGTTTCTGCTCCGACCCATGTGCGAGCGGCTGGGTGTCGCACTGCTGGCTTCCCGCGTGGACAGTGCCACAGGCGCATACACCGGACGCAACTGCCGTGGCGAGGAAAAGGTCAGACGGCTCAAGGAGTATATGCCGGAGGCTCTTGAGCAGATGGAGCAGTTCTATTCCGACTCCATTGCCGATACCCCCCTTGCCCGACTGGCGCAGGAGGCATACATGGTCAAAGGCGACGAGCTTTTGATGTGGGTAGTCCAGTAGTACATCGGTTCAAAATATCAGAGTGAAGCATCACGCCCGCACCTGACAAAAAGGTGCGGGTGTAATATTATGAAAAAATATTCCATTATATGCAACCTTTTGGTTGGCTTGGCGGTTTTATTGGCAGAGGAGTGATTCACCGGTGAATAATACAACTCATAATACAACAGGAAAACAGGAAAGCATAGACAAGGTCTACAACACCTATTCCGATATGGTATACCGCATAGCCCTGCTGCGCACCTGCAGTGCCGCCGATGCCGAGGACGTGGTGCAGGAGGTGTTCCTGCGCTATCTGCGCTCCGCGCCCGCCTTTGCAGGCGAGGAGCACAGAAAGGCGTGGTTCATCAGGGTCACAGTCAACCGCACAAAAAGTCTGCTTGGCTCGGCGTGGAAGCGGCGTACTGTGCTGACCGACGAAAGCCTGCCCCTGCCGCAGCCGTTGTCCTCAACGCCGGAGGGTGAGGTGTATCAGGCGGTGCTTTCCCTGCCCGTCAAGTACCGCACTGCGGTGCATCTGTATTACTACGAGGGCTACAAGGTCAGCGAGATTGCCCGATTGACCGGAGCAAAGGAGACCACCGTCAAGACGTGGCTGATGCGTGCGCGGGATATACTGCGCCAGCGACTGAAGGAGGAGATCATATGAATTTCAGTGAGAAATACAGAAGAGCCAACGACCGCCTGCACGCAGGGGAGGATACCCTTGCCGCCATCAAGCGGCGCACCGCAGGGGAAGAGGTGAAGGGTAAGGCTTTCTACCGCTCAGCGGGCACCCCGCGCAGGTGGAGCATTGCCGCCGCAAGCGTGGTGCTTGCCGCCGCCGTTGTGCTGGCGGTGCTTGTGCCCGCCCTTGGCGAAAGACCCGCCGCAAAGCCTGTCATAATCCCCGCCGCAGAGATTCAGACCCCACAGGATTACAGTGCTGTATACAACGCAATACAGTCGGTCTATTACAACAATGCATACGGCATTTACTACGGCAGCGCGGACGATTTCAGGGAAGTTGGAGCAATCAATTCTTCGGTTATGGCTGACGGAAGCATTGTGTTTGACGAAATGGCTCAGGAGCCCGCCATGGGCACAGCCCCCACCATGAAAGTTGAGCAGAGCACCGACAACCTCAAGGCAGACACAGCAGTGAGCGCGGGCGGCAGCAAACATTCCGAAACCAACGTGCAGGTCAGGGGTGTTGACGAGGGCGACATCATCAAAAACGATGGCAGATACATCTACATTCTGCGCCGCGGCACTGTTACCATCGTTGATGCCGAAAGCATGAAGGAGCTGTCCTCCTTCCGCATTGCTGAGGAGAAAGACGAAAACGTGTTCAACTCCGAGCCCCACGAGATGTATGTGCAGGGCGACCGTCTTGTGCTGCTCTCCAACTGGAGAAGCTACACCCCCTTCATAAGCGGCACTGTCACTGTTACCACCGCAGTGCCCAACGAAACTGCTGAGCAAATTAAAACCGAGTCCTCACAGCCTGCTGTCCCCAGAGAAATCAACGAAGAGCAGACCCGCATGGCGTTCTTTGATATATCCGACCGCACCGCACCCAGGCAGCTCAACGTCCTCTCACAGAGCGGATATTATGCATCGTCGCGGCTTGTGGGCGATTGCCTGTATACCGTCAGCACCTACTACACCAATGAGCCCGACAGCGCCCGCCCCGAAACCTTTGCGCCCAACCTGCGCTGTGACGGCGAGATGACCACCATGCCGGTGGCTGACATCTGCCTGCCGGAAAGCCCGCAGGAGGCGGCATATACCGTTGTCACCTCGGTAAAGCTGGGCGACAGCACAGTCTTTGCCGGACAGAAAGCCGTATTTGGCGGCTGTGGCACCGTCTATGCCGACAGCGACAGCCTGCTTGTGGCAAACTACCGACCGGAGCAGAGCAGCACCGAAACGCAGGAGGACGGTCAGAATGTCATCATAGAAACCTATTCCGGCAGCACCGAGCTTGCGCTTTTCTCCCTTGATGACGGAGCAATCGGCAATGTGGCATCGGGCACAGTACCGGGCTCGCTGCTCAACCAGTTTTCCATGGACGAATACAAAGGCTATTACCGCATAGTCACTACCCTCACCGAGGACACTGTAAAGATATTCACCGACGGCAGAGACCGCACCGAGTATTCCAATTCCTCCACCAACGGACTGTATGTACTGGACGGTGGGCTCAATCATGTGGGAAAGCTGGACGGTCTTGCGGAAGACGAGCGTGTCTATTCGGTGCGGTTTGACGGTGACATCGGCTATTTCGTCACCTTCCGTCAGGTAGACCCCCTCTTTGCAGTAGACCTCTCCGACCCCACAGCACCCACCCTGCTCAGTGCCCTGAAGATACCCGGTTTCTCCCAGTATATGCACAAGTACAGCGATGGTCTGCTCTTTGGTCTGGGAATGGACGCCGATGAGGAAACAGGGCGCACAGGCGGCATGAAGCTGTCCATGTTTGACATCAGCAACCCCGCAGACGTGACCGAAAAGCACACCCTTAAGCTGGATACCTACTGGTCGGAGGCGCTCAACAACCACAAGGCGATACTCATCTCCGCAGAGCGCAATATCATTGCCTTCCCCACAGACGGAAACGGCTACGTCATCTACGGCTACGACGAGCAGAGCGGCTTCTATGAGCGCGCACGCATCCACACCGAAGAAAACGCATGGCACTATTTCTTCCGTGGGCTGTTTATCGGTGATGTGTTCTACATCTGCAACGAAGCGGAGGTCATCAGCTACAGCATAGCCGATTTCTCCCGTCAGGGCAGCCTGAAGCTCAGTGAGCTGCCCGAGGAAACCTACGGCAAGTATATGCTCATCGACTGACCAAACAACCCAATAAGCACAACAAAGCCGCCAAGGAATACCCTTGGCGGCTTTTGCCGTCTGTAAAACTGTTTGCCTAGAACTCCAGCCCACGGGCCTTGCTCGCCCTGCCTGAGGCAATGTAATGCTCGTGAAGCTGCTCTGCGTATATCGACCAGCGCTGGCTTTCCTGTCCGTTTTCCGGCTTGAAGGTGAAAGCTTCACCCTCGCTGTAGATGTCAATGGACTCGTTGGGGTTGTAGGGTATCGCAGGAAGCGATGCCAGCGGAACGTGTATCTCGCAGGGCTCGCCGTTGCGCGTGCCGCTGTAGAAGAAGCCCTCCCGGTTAAGGCGTGCCTCGCCGCTTCCCACCTCGGTCAGCCACTTTTTGCCGTCGGAATGGAGCATTGTCAGCTTCGAGCGCAGCTCAAGGTCGGGGTCGCTCGCAATATGCTCCCTCACCTGCTCCACCTGCCACTGGAACCACTGCGCGATGTTTTCGGGGATTACGCAGTCCTCGCCAAAGGGCTCAAAGCCGTAGTAATTGTTCAGCCTCGCGCCGTTGCCGCAGGAGGAACACCATATGGAATGGTCGTCCGACAGTGTGACCAGTTCCTTGCCGCAGCGGGGGCACTGGTAAAGCACGCCGTCCAGACCCTTTGCGAAGTGCCTGCACCTGAATGCGACCTTCTCCCTGCTTTCCCACGCAAATTCATCGGTAGCCAGCACGCGGCACATACGGCGGAACATCTCATCGTCGGAGAGGGTGTCGTACTCCTCGGGCAGGAAGAGCGGGGTGACCGTAAGGTCAACACGCCCGCGCCGTTTGCTTGCGTTCCACTTGGGCATACTGAGATAGGAGCCCTCCATCTTTACCGCGACCACAGGCACCTTCATGTGCCGCAGCAGCTTGATGGTGGAATACTCAAAGGTCTCGCTCAGACCGGCAGGGCTGGTGCGCCCCTCGGGGAAAAGCATGATGTTGCCGCCCATGCGCACCGTTTTCATTATCTTCTTTACCGCGGGCACGTCGGGGGTAAACTGGTCCTTCGCGATAGCACCCACCCTGTCCAGCCACACCTTCAGCTTGGGGTTGCTGTAGAAGTAGCGGGTGATGACCGCGTTGAGCTGACAGGGCTTTACCGCCATTGCAGTATATATCCAGTCGAGGCGGCTGCAGTGGTTGGAAAGCAGGATAAAGGGGGCATTGACCTTGTCCATGTCAATGCGCTTTATCTTTACGTTGTACTGCCATTTGATGACCGGACAGATGATACCGACAGCAATGGAATAAAGTAAGCGGGCGGGCAGACGTGCCTCAGCCTGCTCAAACTTTGCTGCCGCTGCTTTGGGCGGGTTGTTCATCATTTATCAGCTCCAATAAATATTTGTCAAAGTGTACATTTTTTATTTTATCATATCGTCTCATTTTTTCAACCATTTCGCACAATTTATTTATGGACGTTGATTTTACATTCCGCAGCGTCTATAATATAGATTAATTGATTATTTATAGAGGCAAAAGATGCATAACAACTCAAAATCACTTCGGATTATCTTCGGTTTCCTGTTTTTCCTGACAATCGGCGCAATAGTGCGGTATTGCCTGCCCATAGGCATACAGCAGCACGAGCTGCTGAGAATCACCCTGCGGGAGCTGCACATTTCCCCCTCCGACTGTTGTGTCTATGTGGGGGACGACCTGACCGCCACCTACACCATGGTGCCGCTTACAGCGGTGTCGGGTGTTTCGTGGAGCGACGCCGATGACGGCGTTGTTTCGGTCAGCGGTGACGGTGTAATCACCGCCCTTTCCGCAGGCAGCTCCAGTGTTACGCTGACAGGTGACGGCGGTGTTGCCGCAACGGTAAAGATCACCGCCCTGCGCAAGCCGTTGCCGCCCGGCTCGGATTTGCCCCAGCTGTATTACGAACAGCTTCCCATCGCCAATGTTTCCAACCCGCTGCCCTTCGATTATCTTCCCGAACTGGTGACCATACCTTCAAAATACCCCGCAAACCGCTCGGGTATGCAGGTCACTCCGGAAACCCTTGCGGCATACGAGCGTCTTTACAAGGACGCAACCGCCGCCACAGGACAGCAGCTCTATGTGCTGAGCGCGTTCCGCAGCTTTGCAAAGCAGCAGTCGCTCTTTGACGAAGATGTGGCTGCCTACCGCGCCCGTGGCTACAGCGAAGAGGAAGCCCGCCGCATCACCGCCCAGTCCACCCAGATACCGGGCTGCTCCGAGCATCAGCTCGGTCTTACGCTGGATGTCGGTCATACCTACGCCGTAAATAACACCTTTGCCTCAAGTGCCATCGGCAGATGGATAACACAGAATGCCCATCATTACGGCTTTATTCTCCGCTATCCTGCGGACAAGGTTGACAAGACCGGCATCGACTACGAATCATGGCACTTCCGCTATGTGGGCGAGGCTCACGCAAAGTATATCTACGAGCATCACCTGTGCCTTGAGGAATATATCGAGCTGCAGGCTCAGGCAAAGCAGGCTGCCGAGGAATATGCGCTGGCTGTTCCCGCAGGCAGTATCCTTGCTTAAGCAAGCACATTAACCCGCAAAACAATACCGCTGTCCACGTTCGCGGTAAGCGAATGCAGGCAGCAGTTGAGCAAATAAAGATAACAGAGAAATCAGACAGGAGAAAAACGAAATATGTCAAAGGTCATTGCAGATACACGCGAACAGATCCGTGAGATGATACTCTCCGCACTGGGCAAGGCTGTTGCCGAAGGTCAGCTTCCCGATGAGCCCATTCCCGCCTTTACCGTCGAACAGCCCGCCGACTGCTCTCATGGCGACTTCGCCTGCAACGCTGCCATGGTTTCCGCTCGCGCTTTCAGGAAGGCTCCCCGCGCCATCGCCGAAATCATCATCGAAAACATTCAGACCGCAGGCACCCGCATCGAGAAGGTGGAAGCCGCAGGTCCGGGTTTCATCAATTTCTTTGTCGGTGCGTCCTACTTCGCCGATGTTCTGCGTGACGTTGTCGAGCAGAAGGAAAGCTACGGCCGCTCCGATTACGGCAAGGGCAAGAAGATAATGGTGGAATTTGTTTCCGCCAACCCCACCGGCCCCATGCACATGGGCAATGCCCGCGGCGGCGCACTGGGCGACTGCCTCGCGGCAGTGCTGGAGGCAGCAGGCTACCGGACCGAGCGTGAGTTCTACGTCAACGATGCCGGCAACCAGATAGACAAATTCGCCCTCTCCCTTGATGTGCGCTATCAGCAGCTCATTCTGGGCGAGGACGCTGTAGAGCTTCCCGAGGACGCCTATCATGGCGGCGACATCATCGAGCGCGCAAAGGGCTTCCGTGAGGTAAACGGCGATGAGTGGCTGCAGAAGTCCGAGGAGGAGCGCAGAGCCGCACTGGTGGCATACGCACTGCCCCTCAACATCGAGCGTATGCAGAATGACCTGCTCAAGTATCGCATTACATACGATACATGGTTCATGGAATCCAGCCTGCACGAGAGCGGCGCTGTCAGGGAGATAATCGACCGCCTGACCGAGAAGGGCCTTACCTACGAGAAGGAGGGCGCTGTCTGGTACAAGGCTACCGAGTTTGGCAGCAGCAAGGACGAGGTGCTTATCCGCGCCAACGGCAACCCCACCTACTTCGCCGCCGACATCGCCTACCACTACAACAAGTTTGCCGTTCGCGGCTTTGATACCGTTATCGACGTGTGGGGCGCGGATCATCATGGTCACGTTGCCCGCATGAAGGGTGTGCTCACCGCCCTCGGTCTGGACGGAGAACGCCTTGAGGTTGTGCTGATGCAGCTTGTGCGCATGATGTCCGCGGGACAGCCTGTGGTAATGAGCAAGCGCACCGGCAAGGCAATCCAGCTTGCCGACCTGCTGGACGAAGTGCCGGTAGATGCCGCACGCTTCTTCTTCAATATGTGCGCCGCCACCTCCCGCATGGACTTCGACCTTGACCTTGCGGTGCAGCAGGAGTCCCAGAACCCTGTCTACTATGTGCAGTACGCACACGCAAGAATCTGCTCCATCTTCCGCAAGTATGCCGAGCAGGGCAGCGAGTTTGTCCCCGCCGACAGCAAGACACTGGAGCTGCTCCGTGACCCCGCCGAGCTGGAGCTTATCCGCTGCATCGGTGACTACACCGACCAGATAGTGACCGCCGCCAAGACCCGTGAGCCCTCGGGCATCACCCGCTACGTCATGGAGCTGGCAGCCAAGTTCCACCACTTCTACGGTGCCTGCCGCGTCAACTGCGATGACCCCGCTCTGGCTCAGGCCCGTCTTACCCTGTGCCACTGTGCCCGTCAGGTCATTGCCAACGTGCTTGCACTGATGAAGGTGGACGCACCGGAGCATATGGAATAATTTCCCATTTTTTGCAATACAGATAATCTATAACATCACATAAAGAGAGGAAAAAAGCCTTGAACGACACCGAAAGCCGACCTGAATTCCCCTTTCAGCTTCCCATGTTTCTTGATGGAGGCACAGGCACCCACCTTATCGCCGCCGGAATGCCGGAGGGCGTGTGCGTTGAGCAGTGGGTGCTTGATAACCCCGAGGTCATCAGCAATCTGCAGCGCAGCTATGTAAAGAGCGGCTCCAATGCCGTATACGCCCCCACCTTTGGTGCCAATCGGGTAAAGCTGGCTTCTTTTGGCATGGCAGATAAGGTAAAGGAGATAAACACCGCACTGGTGCGCCTTACCCGTGAGGCAGTGGGAGAAGGCGTGCTGGTGGGCGGAGATATTTCCCCCACAGGTCTGTTTATCCCGCCCTATGGGGATACCCCCTTTGAAGAGCTGGTGGACATCTACCGCGAGCAGGCAACCGCCCTTGCGGAAGCGGGTGTGGATTTCATCGGCTTTGAGACCATGCTCAGTCTGTGGGAGTGCCGCGCGGGTCTGCTTGCCGCAAGAGATCTGGGACTGCCGGTTTTTGTAACCATCACTGTGGACGGCAATGGACGCACAATGATGGGTACCAACCTGCCCACCGCTGTTGTGGTGCTGCAGGAACTGGGTGCCGCAGCCATCGGCATCAACTGCTCCGAGGGCCCTGTGGGGCTTGCGGAACAGTTCTACCGTGCCGCCGTGTGCGCAAAGGTGCCTCTTATTGCCAAGCCCAACGCAGGTCGTCCCGACCCCAATGACCCCTCCCGCTTCGACCTTACCGTGGAGCAGTTTGCTGCCGGTATGGAGCAGCTTGCCGCTGCGGGTGTTTCCATCTTCGGAGGCTGCTGCGGCACAGGTCCCGAGCATATCGCCGCCATACAGCATCTTAAGCCCGGAAAGGGCAGCTTCTACGACGATGCAGTGGTGTGCGCAAACGAGGGTCATCTCTTCTTCCTGCCCGAGGAATGGTCAGGGCTTTTCCCCAGTGAGCCGCTGGAATGCAGTTACTCTCTGGAGGACGACCTCATTGACATGGAGGACGAACGCTACAACTGCGCCGTAGTGCGCATTGAAAGCGAGGACGACGCCATGCTGCTCTCCGAGCTTGCGGGCGTTGCACGTCTGCCCATCTCCATTCTCTGCGACGATGCCGCAGTGCTGGAAACCGCCCTGCGCTGCTTCCATGGAAGAGCCATGGTGGACAGCAGCAGCGAGATTGACAGCGAAACCCTTCAAAGCATTGCCGCCCGTTACGGCGCGGTGGTTTATTAAGCAGAAACAGCCGTTGGAGCGTATACCCCAGCGGCTGTAATACTAATATTTCAAAATAGTTATTTGCAGACAGCAACAGTTTACGAGGTGAATATGCACTACACACATATCCTTCTGGACGCGGACGAAACGCTATTCGATTTCAAAAAAGCAGAGGCAATCTCCCTGAGCAGCCTGCTTGAGGAGGAGGGTGTTACCCCCTCCGAAGAGGTTGTCGCACTCTACCACCGCATCAACGACGGCTGGTGGAAACGCTTTGAGCAGAAAGAGGTAACAACAGAGCAGCTTTCCACAGGTCGTTTTGCCGATTTTGCCGAGGCAATCGGTCTGGAGGGTCGTGACCCTGAGCAGCTCAGTATGCGTTACCGCGCAAATCTGGGAATGAATGGCGTACTGCTGCCGGGCGCACTGGAAACGGTGAAGCTGCTTGCGCCTTATTACGAGCTGTATATCATCACCAACGGCATTGCCGATACACAGCATAAACGCTTTGACACTTCGCCCGTAAGGGAATACATAAGCGGTATGTTCATCTCGCAGGAAATGGGCGTTTCCAAGCCCGATACCGCTTATTTTGACCATGTGCTGGATACCATAGGCATCACCGACCGCAGCAAGGCTCTGGTGGTGGGTGACTCCCTGCGCAGCGACATACAGGGCGGCATAGCAAGCGGACTGGATACCTGCTGGGTTGACCGAAAGAACACAGGCAATACCGAGGGTCTGCAGCCCACCTACATCATCAGCGATATTCAGCAGCTTGCCCCGCTGCTGGGCGTAGATGCATGAATCGCCCCAAGGCATAATGATAAGTGAAAGCATCAGGGAAAGAAACGGAGAATGATTATGAGTACAGTGCGGCAGCACGTTTACAGCCTTACCGAAGCTGACTGGGTGGTCGATGTCTACGAGCGACCCTGCATTGCTGTGCCGGAGTGTATCCGCCCATGGCAAACCAGTCACAACCGCAGCTATTTCGACTTCATCGGGACGGTCAGCACTGCCACCTTTGAGGAGGGCAATACATGGCTGCTGTGCGCCGAGGACTTCAACAGCGACAAGCAGCGTGCCGCCCTCAAGTGGGACGAGCTGCGCACCATCGGTCTGTCTGCCGCAGGCGACGAAAAGGAGCGGCAGCGCATAGAGGGCTTCTGGAATGAATACCTTCCCATCTGTATGTCGGCAGGGACAATCAATTCCTTCTGCGCGCTTGGCAAGAATGGCGAAGTGGTCATCGGCTACGAGCCGCTGTACGAAGAAGCCAAGGTAATAAGCGATGACTTCGACCAGTTTGTCGATATGCTGGCAGCGGGCGAGGTCTATCTGTAATATCAGGGTGAGCAAATGAACCGCAAATTTCTGAAAATCACAGCCGCGCTGCTGATTTCCGCTCTGCTTCTGACCCTGTTGCTGTCCGCAGCGGGCTGTGCGGGCAAGGTAACTGTGGAGATGCAGATGCAGCAGTACAGCGGCAATAACATCATCGAGATACCCCTTTTCCGCTGCACAGGAAGCAGCGGTGCGGCAGATGCCCTTAACCTGCGAATCAATCGGGAGCTTTGGCATTATGCCGAAGCCTACGGCAATGCCGACGGCACAGAGGCGTGGTGTGAGGTGACCTGCTACCCCATAACCGGCGAGCGTTATGTGCAGGTCATTGCCGCCGCGGCGGAATACCCCTGCAGCGGCACAGAGGGCACTGTATTCTCCTACAATTACGACGTGGAAAATGATGCCGTGGTGGTGCTGGAGGATGCCCTTGCCGGCATAAAAACCAGCGTTGCCGCAGAGCTTAACTACCTTACCGAAAGCTGTGCCGCCAGCGGCATGAAAGGTCTGCTGCGCGCGGAGCCCTGCGGCTTCATCGCCTTTGATGACAGGGTGTGGATTATAGCACGCCTGTATTTTGAGGAAGAGCAGGGCAAGCCCTATGACAAGCTGTATCTCTACGACACCTTCAGTCGCACGCTGCTGTCATTCCGTCAGGCGACCTCCCGCACAGGCAACGGCGCGCTGCTTGCCCTGTGCGACACCATGAAGCCGCCGCTGCTGTACGGTCGTGAAGCGAGTGCCTCCTCCGATGCCCTTACTAACGCAGTGGATGACCACGAAGCCGCCCTCTACGCCGCCGCAGATGCGGCAGACCGGCTCTTCCCCGGTTACGGCTCGCTGTACATGATAAGCGAGGCGGTTATAGACAGCGCACCCTGCACCGTCACCGAGGTGACCTCCAACGGTCAGGTTGTCGGGCGCATAGCCGTCAGCGATGACAGCGCCCGCGTGTGGTGCGATGTTGGGGGAGTGGGCTGCTTCTATGAGGTGATGGAGGACGGTGCGACCGTTGACTATTCGGTAGAGTATTTCGTGGACGGTCCCGAGCCGCCCCCGCCGCCGGAGCAAACCGAGCCGACAGAGGAAGCCGAAGAGCCGCGGGAGCAGCCCGAAGAGGTGCAGGCACAGGGTTAGCGCGTATACACCACCCGCCCAAGCCCTTGACAAGCAGCAATCGCCGCACTATACTGATACATATTGATACCAATTGCTATCAGAGGTGTTTCTGTGGATATTAAGCTGTTTACTGCTATACTGAAAGATAAGCGTTTCCCCGACTACAAAAAGCTCAAATATAAGTACGGCGAGAACTTTGATGCCTTTCTGCAAACGCTTGCGGAGCTTTATTACAAGCCTTTGCCTGTCGCTGACTTTGCCGGAGCCCCCATTGTGTTTCTGGAAAATTACGCCGCAGTCAGTCAGAGGACGGTCAAGTTGCTTCTGCAGGCGCAAACCCACAACTATGGAATAAAGGCTGCGGAGGACGAAATAATTGCCACATCAGCTATCGAAAGCATCGACTTCAGCCGTGACAGCGTGCGCAATATTCTCAAGGGAATGGCACCGAAGGACGAGCAGGAAAGCCGAATCCTCGGGCTGAAAAAAGGTTTGGAGTTTATTGCGGACACTGCCAACCGCATAACCGAAGAGAATCTCCATCACCTGTACATGATGGTTGCCGGCGATTTCCTTGAGGGCGATGACCGCCTGAAAGACGGCTGCCTCTACCGCCATGATGCGGTGTATGTGGTGGGCGATGAGGTCGAGCATACGGGGTTGGATTACAGAAAAGTGCCGAAATATATCAAGGCACTGATAGCGTTTGCAAACACCGATGACGATATAAACGACCTTGTCAAAGCGGCAATAGTCCACTTCTGCTTTTCCTATATCCACCCCTACTTTGACGGAAACGGCAGAGTGGCACGTTTGCTGCATCTGTGGTTTCTCATTCAGAAAGGCTATCGGTCGGCACTGTTTATTCCCTTTTCAAGCAGCATCGAAAAAAGCCGTAAGGCATATTACGATGCCTATACCCTGACAGAAGAAAACCGCAGACTGAGCGGAGTAATTGACGTAACTCCCTTTGTTCTGTACTTTGTAAACAACGTCTACAACAAAATGAGCGACAGCACAGCCTCTGCCGATACCGTTGCTGTTTTTGAAGGGGCACTGAAAGACGGAAAAATCACAGAGAAGGAAAAACAGCTCTGGCAGTTTGTTCTCTCCTGCTACGGCACAGAGGAGTTTTCCACCAAGCAGCTTGAGAAGGACTTCGGCAATGCGGCATATGCCACCATCAGAAGCTTTGTGCTGAAGTTTGAGGAAATGGGACTGCTGTCCTCCGCAAAATACAGCACAAGGGTCAGGTACAGAGTTGCAGGGTGAATACCCCTCAAAAAACCAACACGCCCGCACCATTTCGGTGCGGGCGTTATGTCGTATGAACATATTCAGTTCTCAATATTTCTCACATAGACCAGCTTGTTTCCGTCCTTGCTGGAAACGGCAGAAATCTCAAAGCAGTTGCAGGACTTCATCAGCTTGGTCAGCTTCAGGAAGCCGTAGTTGCGCACGTCGAAATCAGGGAAACGCTTGAGCAGAATGTTGCCGATGTGGCTGAGGGGTGCCCAGCCGTCGTCGTCGGAAATCTCATCAACGATGGCGATAATCGCCTTGCGTATGGTGCGCATGGAGGTCTGGGGCTGGTCAACGGTGTTTCCGTGCTGGGCGGAGTTGTCACCGTTGGAAGAAGCGTGGGAATTTTGCTGCTGCGTGCTGCTGTGGGAGTTGTGGCGGATACTGGCCTCTGCCGCAGCCGCAGCCGCCGCGCTCTGTGCCAGCACCTCAAGGTACTTGAACTTGTCGCAGGCGGCAATAAAGGGCTTGGGGGTTTTCTTTTCGCCCATGCCGATGACATACACACCCGCCTCGCGCAGACGGGCTGCCAGTCGGGTAAAGTCGCTGTCGCTGGAAACAATGCAGAAGCCGTCGACCTTTTCCGCATAGAGAATATCCATGGCATCAATTATCATGGCAGAGTCGGTGGCGTTCTTGCCGGTGGTGTAGCTGTACTGCTGTATGGGCGTGATGGAGTAGTCAAGCAGCACCCTCTTCCATGCGCCAAGGTCGGGGCGGGTCCAGTCGCCGTATATTCTCTTGTAGGTGATAGTACCCTCGTTGGAAAGCTCGTCCATGATGCTGCTTATGAATTTCGGTGCCACGTTGTCGGCATCAATCAGCACAGCAAATCTCTTATCCATTGACATTTTATCCTGTTTCCTTTATCATTTATTCATATAAAGCGCAGATATTACGCATTGTATAACACAAATCTCGTTTCGGGGGCTGAATCACAGTGTATGTTGAACATTGCTTTTCGCCTGTGTTTGATAACCACAGCAGGCTGCTTATACTTGGCACAATGCCCTCTCCCGCGTCACGCGAGCAGGGCTTTTACTATTCCCACCCGCGCAACCGTTTCTGGGCGGTGATGACGGCGGTGACAGGCGCGGAAACCTGCCCGCAAACACCGGAGGAAAAGCGTGCCTTTGCTCTGGCGCACCGCTTCGCGCTGTGGGACGTGCTGCGCGGCTGTGAGATAGAGGGCGCATCAGATGCAAGCATACGTCAGCCCGTACCCAACAACCTTGACACCGTGCTGTCTGTCGCCCCAATCGAGGCGATATGCACCACAGGAGGCACAGCACTGCGGCTGTATCGTCAGTTCAACAGAGAGCGCAGCGTGCCGGTCATCGCTCTGCCTTCCACCAGCCCTGCCAATGCTCGTATGCCGCTGGAGGAGCTGATTGAGCATTATGAGTGTCTGAGGGAATATCTCCGATAAATTATCCCGAGTATTATTGCAAGCAGAAGCCGCGATTGGCTTCTGCTTGCTTTTGTTTATCGGTGATTGTCTTGCAAAAGCCTGCGCTTAAAGTGTCAGGCAAGAATGGCGCGTATTCTGGCAACCTCGGCGACGGTGTTTTCGGGGGCAGGACCGCCTGCGCTCTTTCTCATGGCAACGCATCTGTCCAGAGCGATGGCATCGTATACGCCCTCGTCAAAGTCCTCGCATATGGCGCGGTATTCCTCAATGGGCAGGGCTTCCAGCGTGGTGCCCAGCTCGATGCACCGTGCAACCAGCTCACCGGTAGCCTTGTAGGCATCACGGAAGGGGATACCCTTGGAGGTCAGCCAGTCGGCGCAGTCGGTGGCGTTGATGAAGCCGCCTGCCGCAGCCTTTCTCATGTTGTCAGGCAGTGCGGTCATGGTGTCAATCATTGGGGTGAAGGCATCAAGGCACATGGTAACGGTGTCCACCGCGTCAAAGATGGCCTCCTTGTCCTCCTGCATATCCTTATTGTATGCCAGCGGCAGACCCTTCAGTACGGTCAGCAGGGTCATGGTGTCGCCAAAGACACGACCCGCCTTGCCCCTTGTCAGCTCGGCAATGTCGGGATTCTTCTTCTGCGGCATGATGGAAGAGCCGGTGGAGAAGGCATCGGACAGCTCGACAAACTTGAATTCCCATGAACACCACAGGATAATCTCCTCGGAGAAGCGGGAGAGATGGGTCATCAGTATGGACAGTGCCGCCGCCAGTTCAATGCAGAAATCCCTGTCGGAAACGCCGTCCAGAGAGTTGTGGCAGATGTCGTCAAAGCCCAGAGCCTTTGCCTCTGCGGCGCGGTCGGTGGGGTAGGTGGTGCCCGCCAGCGCACAGCAGCCGATGGGGGAGCGGTTCATTCTCTTGCGGGCGTCCAGCAGACGCTCACGGTCACGCTCCAGCATATTGGCATATGCCATAAGGTGGTGACCAAAGGTTATGGGCTGTGCCCTTTGCATATGGGTGTAGCCGGGCATGACCGTTGCGGCGTGCTGCTCGGCCTTGTCGCACAGCACCTTCATCAGTCCCTCAACCCGGGTGACTATGCCGTCCACCGCGTTTCTCAGCCACAGGCGAATATCCAGCGCAACCTGGTCATTGCGGCTGCGTGCGGTGTGCAGCCGCTTGCCTGCCGCACCGATGCGGTCGGTCAGCTCAGCCTCAATAAAGGTGTGAATGTCCTCGGCACTCATGTCGATTTCCAGTGCGCCGCTTTCGATTTCGCTAAGAATACCGTCCAGTCCATTTATGATGGCATCTCTGTCCTCTTCGGAGATGATGCCCTGTGCAGCCAGCATTGCGGCGTGAGCCATGCTGCCGCGAATGTCCTCGCGGTACATTCTGCTGTCAAAGGAGATGGAAGAGTTGTATGCGTCAGCAGCCTCGTCAAGCTGCTTTTTGAATCTGCCTGTCCAAAGTTTCATTGTCTGTTACCTCAAGCTTCCTTTTTCTCAAATATACTGCGCACGCCCTTGGAAACGGCGGCGGAAAGTGCCTTGAAGCCCTTGTCTATAAAGGGCAGGGAGAAAAGTGCGGTCATCGCAAGGGAAATCAGCAGGCTGACGCCAAGGCAGCCCCATGCGCCCAGCGAGGCGAAAATGCCGTCCATCAGTCCCAGCTTGCGCATGAGCATATACACGACGTAGGTGTGGCAGACATAGATGCACAGAGTGCCCGCACCCACCTGAGAGAGGAAGGTCTTCTTGTTGGGGATAAAGCTGATGAAGCCGACGGTGATGAGGAATGCCATTGCGTACATACACAGGCGAACCAGCGCACCCCACAGGGGGCTGGTAAAGCCCATTTCAGCGTAGGAATAGCTCATCTGCAGGGACTTCTGCAGCATGGAGGTGATGCCTCCGGTGGTGGTGTTGCTGATAATGCCGGTCAGCAGGGTGGGGTCAGCTAGCAGTATGGAGCGAATCCAGCAGTAGCCGCCGATGACTGCGGCAATGATGACTGCGCCAAGCCACTTGGGTATGCGGCGAATGGCAGTGACGGTGTTGCCGCTGAATACCATGCCCAGCCAGAAGAAGGGGAAGAAGGCAACAGCGCGGCCCACCGACATGATAGCACAGTTCATGTTGACTGCGCCAAACGCCAGACCCGCAAGGGTCAGCACAGGCAGTGCGAATTTCTTCAGCCTGGAAACGTCCTTTGCAAGGAAACGCCAGTAGAAAAGGCACAGCAGATACCAGTAGGCAAAGGGCGGGGTGTGCCAGCTTCTCAGCAGGGCGGCTCTGCCCGCAGGGAAGGCTATGTACTGAACAACACGGAAAATCAGCGCAAAGAGGAGGAATGTGGTCAGCGCGCCATACACTGCCTCACGGCGGGAGTTGACGCTCTTCTTTGCAAAGAAGCCGGAAACAAAAACAAACAGCGGCACATGGAAGGTGTAGATGCATTCATACAGAAGCTGCAGCCCGGGGTGTGCGCCCTTGCAGGATACCAGCACATGACCGAATACCACAAGGAAAATCAGCATTGCCTTGATGGTGTCGAAAGCATAATCACGCACCTTTTCCGGCTTTGCGGCGGGTGCGGCGGTCTGCGCGGCGGCGGTCTCTGCCGCGGCGGTTTGGATAGTATTCTCCATTGTCTTTTCTCCTTGTTCTTTTTCTGGAATGATATACCGAATATATCCCCATATATTATAGCATCGAAAAGTGAGCATTGCTAGTATTTTTGGAAATTTGTACCCTCCGCGCAGCAGCTTAATAAATACTAAACCGCGGATATATTGAACTGCCTTCGGCATCATGTTATAATTGTCAAAAAAACACCAAGGGAGAATCAGACATGGACAAGAAACTGAAAAATATACTCACCATACTGTGTGTGCTTGCTGCGATAATCGTCCTGCAGAATGCCGCTATGCTGACGCTCATTGCAGTTGACCGCTGCAGCGGAAGCGGCAGTTCCGCGCCGGTTGCACAGGTGCCATCTATCGACGAATCCAGCCCCATGGATCCCCCTCTTGAGGTAATTCCCGAGGTAGAGGGTGCTGACCTACACTTTATCATGTCCCCCAGAAACACTACCTCCTATGCGCTGACACTGTCCGACATCATCATCACCGATTACATGAACGGTGAGCCTGTGAATAATGGCTTTATTCTGCCGGCGCAGAATGTCATGCCTCCCGAGGCGCTTAACGTCGCATCAGGCAACGATGTGCCTTTTGACGATTGGCACCCGGCAATGGATGCCCTTAATGCCTTCAACGGTCGCAGCTATAGGTTTGTGTTTGTTGCCGAGGATGGCAGTCTGTATCATCAGGAGTATATCTTTGATCTGGAAGCGGTCAGGGAGCAGGTTTATGCCGAGCAGCAGGCAAATTCAGTCAACTATGCCGAGGACAACGGAAAAGATCTGGCTCGCGTTTTCCATGAGGCAGACTTCGATGTAGAAGTGCATCCCGGCGTACACTGGATACCCGCACGCTTTCTGGGCGAAAGCCGCTACACCAACGCAGAGGTTTTCTCCATGCTCCAAATGTCCCCCGAGCAGAAGCAGAAGAGCATCTCCACCCTCTATGAAGCACTGCAGCTCTATCAGGTCGGCGGCTTCTACGCCTCTGATGACAATATTCGTCTGATGGAAAACGGCATCGACTGGGAGCATCACAAGCCCGGCTATGACGCAGTGCGCACCAACACAGGTTGCTGCGCCACAGATTCCAACTGGCTTCGCTATATCCTTGACGGAGATTACAGCGAGGTGGGCTATATCGCAACCTCCCAGCGTGACGGCAGCGGTCATATCTACAACTACATCAAGGACGATGACTGGTACTATTTCATCGACCTTACATTCTACCGCACCGACTGGATGGTTTCCGCTCCGGAAAGCAGCGACCGCCGTGACCACGACAGCACCGATGCGGTGCAGGGCAGTATCCACCGCACCAGGTCGGTGGAAGCCTTCGTCGACTATGTCCAGAGCACGAACAGCGATGCCCCCGGTCTGATGTTCAAGTACACAGCCGAAAACTGCCTCGCCCTGACCAGTGTGCCGGAGCAGAATGGCGTTGTTATCATCTACGAGGACAACAAGGACGTAAACCTTGAGGTCATTTTCGATGACCCCAACGACAATCTTACCTACACCTTTGCCCCGCAGCCCACCAACCGTCCGGACTACAGTGACATGGATGACTACAGATTCTGATAACTTGAGGAAACAACAAAATGGAACAGATAGTATTGCTTGACCCTGCAGCGGAATACGCCGAAGACATATGGGCTTTCCGTCAGGAGATATTCGACTGCGATGCCGAAAGCGAGGATCAGTTTGCAGGCTGCCTGTCACTCGATGAATGCAAGACAGCGGAAGAGTGGATTGAGATAAGCAGGCTGAGAAAGAGCGCGGAAACCTGCAATCAAACAGGTGTCGGAGTGCCCGCAAATATGTTTCTGGCGGTACGCATCCGCGACAACCGCATTGTTGGCATAATCGACCTGCGCCACCACATCGACCACCCGATCCTCGGCACATGGGGCGGGCACTGCGGTTATTCTGTGCGCCCCTCCGAGCGGCGCAAGGGCTACGCAACCGAGATGCTGCGCCTCAACCTGCTCAAGGCAAAGGAGCGGGGCATACCAAAACTGCTCGTTACCTGCAACGACTGGAATACCCCCAGCGAAAAGGTTATCCTCGCCAACGGCGGTGTCTTTGAAAGCACCATTGATGTCGATGGGCGCGCCGTAAAGCGTTTCTGGATTGAGGTGTAGCCACCCCTTGAAAATCATTACCACAAAACAATGCCGTACTGCTCCGAAACATCGGTTCAGTACGGCATTTTCTATTGGAATTAATCGCTGATATTACTCGGTTACGCCCTTGGAAGCGATTTCGGCAACCAGCATATCAATGAACTCGTCAACCTTCATCACGCGGACGTCAGAGGTGTCTCTTGCACGAACGGAAACGGTGCCGTTTTCGACCTCCTTGTCACCTACAACCAGCATATAGGGAATCTTTGCAACCTGAGCCTCGCGCACCTTGAAGCCGGTCTTTTCCTGACGCTTGTCGGAGGAGCAGCGGATACCCTTGGCCTTGAGCTTTGCAATGATTTCGTCGGTGAAATCGTTGTGGCGGTCGGTGATGGGCAGTACCTTGACCTGCATGGGAGCGAGCCATGCGGGGAACTTGCCGGCATAATGCTCGATGAGTATGCCGATGAAACGCTCAATGGAGCCGAATACAACGCGGTGAATCATGATGGGACGGTGCTTCTGTCCGTCTGCGCCGACGTACTCAGCTTCAAAGCGCAGGGGAAGCTGGAAGTCAAGCTGAATGGTGCCGCACTGCCATGTACGTCCGATGGAGTCCTCCAGATGGAAGTCGATCTTCGGGCCGTAGAATGCGCCGTCACCCTCGTTGATGATGTAGTCAAGGTTCAGGTCGTCCAGAGCCTTGCGCAGGCTGTCGGTGGCAACCTCCCAATCCTTGATGTCGCCGATGTGATCCTCAGGCATGGTGGAAAGCTCTACATGGTATTTGAAGCCGAAGAGGCTGTAAACCTCGTCGATAAGGCTGACAACACCCTTGATTTCAGAGGTGATCTGCTCCTCGGTCATGAAGATGTGAGCATCGTCCTGAGTGAAGCAGCGTACACGCATCAGACCATGCAGTGCGCCCGACTTCTCGTGGCGGTGAACCAGACCCAGTTCGCCGACGCGCAGGGGCAGGTCACGGTAGGAGCGGGGCTCAGACTTGTAGACCAGCATACCGCCCGGGCAGTTCATGGGCTTGATGGCGAAGTCTGCCTCGTCGATGACGGTGGTGTACATATTCTCCTTGTAGTGTGCCCAGTGACCGGAGGTCTCCCAGAGCTGACGGTTGAGCATGAGGGGAGTACCAACCTCCACATAACCGTCACGGGTGTGAATCTGACGCCAGTAGTCAATGAGGGTGTTTTTGAGAATCATGCCGTTTGGCAGGAAGAAGGGGAAGCCGGGGCCTTCCTCGGTCAGCATGAACAGACCCATTTCCTTACCCACGCGGCGATGATCGCGCTTCTTTGCCTCTTCAATGCGGCGGAGGTATTCCTCAAGGTCGGCCTTGCTGGTAAAGGCAGTGCCGTAGATGCGGGTGAGCATCTTGTTCTTTTCGCTGCCGCGCCAGTATGCACCGGCAAGGGAGGTCAGCTTGAAAGCCTTGACAGCAGAGGTGTAGGTAACGTGAGGACCTGCGCACAGGTCAACGTATTCGCCCTGCTTGAAGAAGCTGAGCTCCTCGTCCTCGGGCAGGTCTTCGATAAGCTCTACCTTGTAGGGCTCGCCCTTTTCCTGCATCAGAGCAATGGCCTCCGCGCGGGGCAGAGTGAAGCGCTCCATGCGCAGGTTTTCCTTGACGATGCGCTGCATCTCAGCCTCAAGGGTGGCGAGGTCGTCCTCAGTAAAGGGTACATCACGGTCAAAGTCGTAGTAGAAACCGTCCTTGATGGAGGGGCCGATTGCCAGCTTGGTCTCGGGGAAAAGACGCTTTACGGCCTGCGCGAGGATATGGGAAGCAGTGTGACGCAGCGAGTCGCGTCCCAGCTCTTCTGCGAAAGTGGTCTCGATAATGGCTCCGCTGTGGTCGATAACTTTCATTGTTGTGTCCTCCTTGTGTTTATCTGTAGCATTTGCAATAAGTGACAGTGTTGCGGCAAGCAGAAATCCGCATAATAAGAAAAGCACCCATGAACGCGCCAATAGGGCACATTCAAGGGTGCGGCTTTCGCTGAAGAAAACGCACGGTTCCACCTTGGTTTTTCGCTCTGACCCGCCATTATGAGGGGTCGTATCCTTAACGCGGACAGACGGTGATGCTCATCGCACACAGCTCGGGAGTGGTTTTCGCCGGTGCGGTCATACAGGGGCTTTCAGCCTTGACCCCCGCTCTCTTGATGAACGTATGCCGGTTACTCTTTCCGTCACAGCTTTTATTCATACTGCTTTGAGGGGATTATACAACAGAGGTGCTGATTTGTCAAGAGCCGTTTTGGGGTGCGTATCATGCGGCACAGCACCCGCGCAAATCAAAATGCATTGACGAGCCGCCGAAAAGAATGTATAATACTAAAAACCAAATCAAAACCAAAGGGGAAATATAACAATGATTATCATAGGCGAAAAGCTCAACAGCTCGATAAAATCGGTGCGTGCCGCTGTGGAAAGCCGCGACGCAGCATTCGTGCAGGACCTTGCACGCCGCCAGACCGAGGCGGGCGCTGCATGGCTGGACATCAATGCCGCCACACTGCCCGATGAGGTGGACAGCCTTGTGTGGATGGGTGAAACCTGCCGCGCTGTCTGCGACACCCCCCTGTGCATCGACTCTCCCGACCCCGCCGCCGTAGGCGCGGCACTGGAGCGTCTGGGTGGCGGCTGCATGATCAACTCCATCACCCTTGAGGAAAACCGCTACAACGCTATGATAGCACTGGCAAAGCAGTACGACTGTCCGCTGGTCGCCCTCTGCATGGACGATAACGGTATGCCGGAAACTCCCGAGGACCGTATCCGCATCGCCAAGGCACTGAGCGACAGACTTATCGCCGACGGTATCGACCCGCAGAAGGTGTTCATCGACCCCATGCTCTCTCCTGTAGGCGTGGTGGAAACTGCCGGTCAGGACGCCCTTGCGGTCATTCGCTGCCTTTCCGATGAGCTGCCCACCCACATCACCTGCGGGCTTTCCAATATATCCTACGGTCTTCCCGCACGTCCCAACATCAACCGCGCTTTCGCCGTTGCCGCAATGACCTGCGGACTGGATTCCGCCATAGTCAACCCGCTGGACACACAGCTTATGCGTCTGGTGTACGCCGCCGATGCTGTGCTGGGCAATGACGAATACTGCGAGAACTACATAGATGCCTATCGTGATGGCTTCTTTGACGATTAAACAAAGGCTGCTTGCATAAATTGCCTGCAAATATATGAAATAATCCTTCCTTTTCGCGGAATACTACAGAATAGAGCACAGTGAATAATTATGAAGCTGTGCAAAAATACGGAAATTGCGAAAAGGAAAATAAATGAAAATAAAGAAAAATACCGCCAAAACAATATTGGGCGGGCTGAGCGCGGGCTTTGTCAACGGTCTGCTTGGCTCAGGCGGGGGAATGCTGGCTGTGCCCGCACTGGAGCGTGCGGGATTGCCCCCGCGCAGTGCCCATTCCAGCTCGCTCGCTGTGATACTGCCCCTCTCCGCAGTCAGCGTATTCATGTACCTTAACTCGGGCAAGGTGACTCTTGCCGATGCACTGCCCTATATGCCGGGAGGGATAATAGGTGCGCTGGCGGGTGCGTGGCTTATGCGCCGCATCTCACCAAAGCTGCTGCGGAAGATATTTGGCGGCTTTGCTTTGTGGGCAGGGCTTCGCCTGCTGATGCGCTCATGAGCGGCTGGCTGATAGCCTCCCTCGCGGGACTGCTTTCCGGCATGGCAGGCGCGATGGGCTTGGGCGGCGGCAGTGTGCTGCTGCTTTACCTCACCCTTTGGGCAGGTGTCCCTCAGCTTCAGGCTCAGGGCATAAACCTGCTGTTCTTTATCCCCAACGCCATCGTTGCGCTGCTTATTCATTCCCGCTCCGGTCTGGTGCAGTGGCGCACTGCACTGACCTGCGCCGCAGGAGGACTGATTGGTGCGGCAGGCGGCTTTCTCCTTGCCGAGAAAATCAGCGGCGGCGGTCTGGGGAAGGTGTTCGGAATATTCCTGCTGGTGCTGGGAGTGCGTGAGCTGTTCTCCCGCAAGGCAGGCGATGAAAGAAGTGTAAAAGTGCGATGAAAAACAAAGGCTTCCTGCGTAAGTTATTCAGAGGAAAAGGAGAAGAGAAAATGAGCTTTGACAGACGTGAAGTAACTCAGGCGCTTATTCAGTGGATACGCGACTGGTTTGAGGAAAATGGAAAGGGCTGCAACGCGGTGCTTGGCATTTCCGGCGGCAAGGATTCAACCGTTGCCGCCGCCGCCTGTGCCGCCGCGCTGGGTCCCGACAGAGTCATAGGCGTGTCCATGCCCAACGGCATACAGCCCGACCGTGATGATGCGGTTGCCGCCGCCGAGGCCATCGGCATAAAGCTGCTGACCGTCAACATTCAGGACGCGTTTATCGGCATGGAGAAAGCCATTGCAGAGGGCTGCGGAGAGCTTTCCGAGCAGGCACGCATCAATCTGCCTCCCCGTCTGCGCATGTCCTGCGTCTACGCAGTGTCCCAGTGCAACAACGGACGTGTTGTCAATACCTGCAACCTTTCGGAGGACTGGGTAGGCTACTCCACCCGCTACGGTGACAGCGTGGGCGATTTTTCTCCCCTTTCTCAGCTTACAGTGCAGGAGGTCATCGAGGTAGGTCTGGAGCTGGGCGTGCCTGAATACCTCGTGCGCAAGCTGCCCAGTGACGGTCTGTGCGGACAGAGCGACGAAGACAAGCTGGGCTTCACCTACGCAGTGCTCGACCGCTACATACGCACAGGTGTATGTGAGGACGAAGCAACAAAGCAGCGTATTGACCGCCTCCATCGCATAAATCTCTTCAAGCTGCAGCTCATGCCCTCTTTCAACCCGGGTATAAAGGTCGCTATTAAAGAGTAAAAAATCATGAAGATACAAAAACCGGTATGCCGCCTTGTGCAGCATACCGGTTTTTTTATGCTATTTTTTTCATGCTATATTATTGGGGAAAGCACAATGCAGTTTTAGCCCTCTTTGGCTGCTTCTGCCTTGGCTAATTCCTCCAGCTCCCAGTCCTCAAGCACAGGGGTGGTGTCGATGTTGGCACTGGAGTAGTTATCCCAGATTTCTGCTGCTGTGCTGCCTTCACGTACGTTCATTGGATTGTCGTAGGTAAAGCCCCACTTGGTGTAGTCAATGGGTCTCCAGGGACGCTCTTCGCCGTTCCATGAACATTCCATTGCGTAATCGTTATGGCCGATATATGTATTTAATTCTACATCCTCGGGGAGATTAGCCAGAATCTCGGCTCGTTGGTCATGGGCTGCCCAATTTTTTCCCAGCCATACACGCTTAAGGTAGGGGAGGTCATAGAGGGGGGAGAAGTCGGTGATCCAGTTGTCAGCAATGTTGATTTCCTTAAGCTTTGTCCACGATGCCACAGCAGACATATCACGAATGCCGTTTTCGCAGATTTCAACATACTCAAGGTTTACCAGAGAGCTGAGCTGGGACATATTGTAGATGCCGCAGTCGTCCAGAATAATGGCACGCAGCTTGGTCAGGCAGGCAAGATGGGAGAGGTCGGCAGGTTGCTGGTTATGACCGATGTCAAGGGAGATGATGTCAGTGAGATACTTGAGCTGCTTCCATTCATCGGGTTCGGGGTGTCTGATGCCCGCATTATTTGCGGAGGAAAAGTTGGTAACGTCGGTGCGAATCTTCCACAGACCTATGGTCAATTCCCAAACAAACTTGACGTCGGGATAAGTGGCGATAAGCTCCTCCATTTTGCTGTTTTTAAGACCTGAACGGCACAGCTCAACCTTGCGCAGGTCGGGGAGGAATGCAAGCTCCTGCTTGAACTTCTCGAAATCGGTGATCTTGAAATCGTTGAAGTCCAGCTTCTTGGTGTCGCAGGGATAAAGCTTGCCGCAAACCTCGGTCTGCCAGTTGAAGGTGCAGTCAGGCAGCAGATGGAAAAGCTCAATCAGTTCAGTGCTGGGGGAGAGAGCGGCGCTTTCCGCGTGGGTGAGCGCGGGCAGATGAGTCAGCAGCTTCCAGTCAGCGGGGTCGATGGTGCCAAGGTCAACAGTGGTAGTGTCCACATGGAACTTTTCGCCGCCGATGGGAACTTCCCACTCAATCTTGCAGTCAGGCAGAGCGGTCTGAAGCTGCTCGTGCTGCTCGATGCTCAGGTCGTTTCCGCAGAGGTTGAGGTATGTAAGACCGTCGCACTGCTCAAGTTCATCAAAGCTGCTCAGCCCCATACCCTTGAGGCTGAGAGAGGTCAGCGCATCGCACTTTTCTATGCCGGAAATGCCGGCGAGTCCGCTGTCGCTCAGGTCAAGCTCGGTGGTACTGTTCTTGACGAACATGGTCTTTGCGCCGTTTTCGTTGATGCCGATTTCCTTGTGGGTCAAGGTGAACCAGAGAGAGGCAGCAGAAGCGGCAAGAAGCACAAGAATCAGGACGGTTGCAACCGTCTTGAGCTTGTTGCGGGGGCGGGGAGAAGCGGCTGCTTGGTTGTTGTTGTTCATAGCTGTGTATTCCCTCCGAAATGATATGTGTTGTTGAAAGCACGGTAAAAGTGTGCTATAGTGAAAGTATAAACCGGCAATCAACAAAAATAAAGTGAAAAATCCAAAATAATGCTGAATTTTGGGAGGTTATGCGTTGTGCGTACAATTATTGCTGCAATAATCAAGTTCCTGTCGTGGGCTCTGTTCATCATCGTTGCCCTGCTGTATATGGATAATTTCGATGTAAAGAGCAAAGCACTGGTGCTGCTCGGGGGCATCGTAATCATTGACATCATTGTCGGTGCGGCAAAGCATATTGCCCATTTCAGTGCAAAGCAGAGAAAACGCCGCATCGAAAAGAAGCTGAAGGAGCAGTCCGAGGCACTGAAGCACGCCGCTGCGGAAAAGGCATCTGCCGCTGCCGAGGCGGTGAAGAATACCGGTGCCGCTGTGCGTGACGGTGCGGCAGGCGCTGCAAGCCGCCTGTGGGACGGTGTGCAGCATATCGGCACATCAATCAGAAACAGCCTTGCCGCTGTGGACGAAGCCGATAGCGAAGCCATTCCCATGCTGGGCGACGGAAGCCGCAGACGGAACACAAACGAACAGGAGTAATCCCGTAAATTACAGCTCCTGCACCTTGAGCAGGTTGGTGGTGCCCGTCTCGCCAAGGGGAACGCCTGCGGTGATGACTATGCGGTCGCCCTCGCCGGCAAGACCGCTTGTTCTGGCAAGCTCTACAGCCTCGGCAAGAAGTTGGTCGGTGTTGTATTTCTCGTCAATAAGACGGGGTTGTACACCAAAGAGCAGGTTAAGCTGACGCCATACCTTCTCGTTGGGTGTGCCAGCGATGACAGGGCAGATGGGGCGGTAGCGGCTGACCATGCGCGCAGTGAAGCCGCTTTCGGTGACGGTGACGATGGTCGCCGCCTCCAGCTCATGGGCGGTCATTACCGTTGCGTGGGAGATGGCGGTGGTGATTTCGCCGCAGATTTCGATAGGCAGGTTGTGGAAACGCTTGCCGTAGTCAATGTCCGACTCGGTGCGCAGTGCAATGCGCGACATCATTTTCACCGATTCCACAGGGTGCTTGCCCGCGGCGGTCTCGCCCGAAAGCATGATGGCGGAGGTGCCGTCATATATGGCGTTGGCAACGTCGTTTACCTCAGCGCGGGTGGGCAGGGTGTTGTGTATCATGCTTTCCAGCATCTGCGTCGCGGTGATAACCTGCTTGCCCTGACTGACCGTGCGCTTGATAAGCTCCTTCTGAATGACCGGAAGCTCCTCAATGGCAACCTCTACACCCATATCGCCTCTTGCAATCATGATGCCGTCGGCTGCCTCGATGATTTCGTCCATCCTGGCAACGCCCTCGGCATTTTCTATTTTTGCGATAACACGCACATCGGTCCAGCCGATGCGCTCCAGCTCAGCACGGAGGACGTGAATGTCGTCAGCGTTGCGGACAAAGGAAGCGGCAATGTAATCGAAATCCTGCTCCTTGCCGAAGGCGAGGTCGGATTTATCCTTTTCGCTCAGGTAGGGCATGGAGAAATGTACCTCTGGGCAGTTGATGCCCTTGCTGGAGGTAACGGTGCCTCCGTTGACAACGGTGCAGATTATGTCAGTGTCCGCGACACTCTCAACACGAAGCTCTACCAGACCATCGTCAATAAGTACACGGCAGCCGGGGCGAATATCGCCGGGCAGTCCTGCGTATGTAACCGAGCAGCCCTTTTCGCTGCCTTCAGCGGTGCGGGTGGTCAGGGTGAACTGCTGTCCTTCGGACAGTGTGACAGGGTGAGGAAAAAGACCGGTGCGGATTTCCGGGCCCTTGGTGTCGAGCAGAGCGGCGATGGGCAGCTTCAGCTTCTCGCGCAGACCGCGCACCTGCTGCATACGCTGGGCGTGGGTGGCGTGGTCGCTGTGGCTCATGTTAAAGCGCAGTATGTTGACACCGGCGGAAATAATCTCTTCCAGTACGCCGGGCTGGTCGGTTGCCGGACCGAGCGTTGCAATAATCTTGGTTTTTCTCATATAGGGCAATAACTCCTTTGGGATAATGCGGAAAAATACAATGCCGCGAAGGCATTATTTTTACCTTAGTATACACGAAAATGCAGCCAATATCAACAGCGTTTGGAAATATGAATATCCCATGAATACGCCGTGCATGGCTGCATTTGGTGTCGGTCGATGAATCTGTTGCCGGTATAAGGGTTGTGGCTATTTGGCAAGTTCGTAGTAGTAGAGCGCGCAGTTTTCAGAATCATAGATGGCTATGATGAAATCATTGGAAAATCGCTCTCTCGACTTGCTGATTTCACCGGCTGTGCTGCGATCCTTGTAGAAATAGCAGCCATGCTCCACTTCGGGAATCATGTTGTCGGCATAGCTGGAGTATACAGTGCCGTCACTGGAGCCGCCGTATACCATAAGCGAAAGCTTCTCGGGGAGGGGCAGTACCTGCCATGTGTCGGTAGACAGCATCTTGTCGTATAACTGACCGCCTGCTTCTTCGGAGAAGGTCATCTCGCCGTAGACAAAGCCCTCGTCATCGTCGCCGGCATGGTCGCGGGCGAAGCTGAACAGGGTATATGCAGGAAGCTCCAGCCCAAGCTGACGTGCGATATAGGCATCGTCAGGCTCCTTCCGGGCGCAGCCGGAAAGGGTGCAGAAAAGCGCAAGCAGCAGTGCTGCCGAAAGCACAATGGATACATACCGTTTCAAAGCGTTGTACCTCCTTGTAATAGTCGAAGTATAGTAACCACAGGGGGGTCAGCTAAGTGCCTCCAGAATCAGCTTGCTCAGCTGCTCTGTGCCTTCGCCGGTTACGGCGGAGAAAGGAATAAGCATATCCTCGTCGCAGCCCAGTTCATCGGGCAGCGCCGCCAGACGGGCGGCACGCTGGCTCTTGTTCAGCTTGTCCACCTTGGTCAGGGCTATGACCGCCGGAAGTCCTGTCTGCTCAAGGAAATCCAGCATATCAATATCACCCTGCGACGGTGCGTGGCGGGAGTCGATCAGCAGCACCAGAAGGCGTATGTCGCGCTCCTGAGCGAAGTATCCCTCGATAAGCTCTGCCCAACGCTGCTTCTCATCGCGGGAAACCTTTGCAAAGCCGTAGCCGGGCAGGTCGACAAGGCGTGCGCCGTCAATGGAGTAAAAATTGATGGTGGCGGTTTTTCCGGGCTGAGAGCTGACCCTTGCCAGAGATTTGCGGCAGGTCAGCCTGTTGATAAGGGAGGATTTGCCCACGTTGGAACGTCCGGCAAACACTGCCTCGGGCATATCGCAGACGGGAAGCTGCTGTGCGGTTCCCGCCGCAAACTCAAACTCTGCTTTCTCCAGCTTCATGTGCATCACCTATCTGAGGAGAGTATGGAATAACATCTATAGCGGGGGCGAGCTTTTCGGCCGCGCCGCCGCAGTCGGAAAGGCTGCGGCTCAGTGCGCATTCAAGCACTGTGTCAAGCTGCTCCGCGGGGACAAAGGTGATGGCGCGGCGCACCGTTTCACTCAGTCTGTCCACCTCGGGCAGGTTGTCATTGGGAATGATGACAGTGTCGATGCCTGCGGTCATTGCAGCCATGGACTTTTCACGCAGACCGCCTATGGCAAGAACACGTCCGCGCAGAGTGATTTCACCGGTCATTGCAACATTGCCGCGCAGAGGTATGCCGGTCAGGGCAGAAACCAGTGCAGAAGCGATGGTGATACCGGCAGAGGGTCCGTCCTTGGGTGTGGCACCCTCCGGGGCGTGGATATGAATATCCTTGTCCTTGTAGAAGTCGGGGTCGATGCCCCAATCCCTGGCGCGGAGACGAATGTGGCTGATAGCGGTCTTTGCCGATTCACGCATGACCTCGCCAAGGGAGCCGGTCAGCTCAATCTTGCCTGTGCCCTCAAGCACAGCCACTTCTATGTCAAGCATGGTGCCGCCAACGCTTGTCCATGCAAGACCGTTGGCAGTGCCCACGGGCAGCTCGTGGCTGCAGGGGGCGGTGTGGTACTTGGTGGGACCGAGAAATTCGGGCACGGTCTTGTCGGTTACGTTGATGTGTTCCGCCTCGCCTGTCGCAATGCGCTTTGCGCTCTTGCGGCAGAGTGCCGCAATCTCACGCTCCAGAGAGCGGACGCCGGCCTCGCGGGTGTAGCCCTCGATGATGAGCGACATGGCCTTGTCGGTGACGCGAAGCTGCCGTCCGTTAAGACCGTGGCGGGTAAGCTGCTTTTTCATCAGGTGGCGCTTGGCGATATTCAGCTTCTCCTCAAGGGTGTAGCTGGGCAGTTCGATGACCTCCATACGATCCTTCAGCGGCGCGGGTATGCGGCTGTAGTCGTTGGCGGTGGTGATAAACATGACGTTGCTCAGGTCAACCGGCAGGTCGATGTAGTGGTCGTGGAAGGTGCAGTTCTGCTCGGGGTCGAGCACTTCCAGCAGTGCGGAGGTGGGGTCGCCGTGGTTGTCGCTGGCCAGCTTGTCAATCTCGTCCAGAAGCATCAGCGGGTTGTTGGTGCCCGACTGACGCAGACCGTTGATGATGCGTCCGGGCATAGCGCCGATGTAGGTCTTGCGGTGACCGCGTATATCTGCCTCGTCACGCACACCGCCGAGGGAAATGCGGCAGTATTTGCGTCCCAGTGCCTCAGCAATGGAACGGGCGATGGAGGTTTTGCCCACGCCGGGAGGACCCACAAGGCAGATAATCTGCGCTTTCAGCTCCGGCGAAAGTGCGCGGACTGCGATAAA
>SVPT01000122.1 GCA_015065695.1 Oscillospiraceae bacterium
AAAAGGTGATTCGAGATGAAAGAATCTCGAAAATGCTGATGATTAAGCCAAAGTGAGGGGACGAAACGACCTCAATAGTGAGTGATTTCGAGTGCTGCACCTTCGACCACTCGGACAACTCTCCATATGAAATTTGGGGATGAGTTTTTATCAAAAAGGGAACTACATATTTTCAAACCGAAAAAAGCTCAAAAACGGTTGGAAAGAACTGCAGGAAAGAACTGGAAAATCAATTCGACTCCAATGTCCAAGAAATCGCATAAACAAGCGAAAGCTGGCGGACGAAAAAGCCTAATGCACAACGAATTTCGAGTGCTGCACCTTCGACCACTCGGACAACTCTCCTTATGCTATATTATGACAGCGGCGGTGCGCTCATTAGCCTTACAATAATACGATATTATCTGGCATTTGTCAATCCTTATTTATCTCAATTATCGGCACGCCGCAAGATGGCGGGCGGCAACGCCTTTGCTCATTTGCTCTGCAGCACACGCAGCCTGCTGTGCCCCCCCTGTCTGATGCATACAGTTGCCACAAAACGCAAAACCGCAGGCCTTCACTCCCGCGGTTTTGCGTCATTCATTTATGCAAAGTATTAAGGAATAATCAATTATTGCGCATAGCTTTCCTGATTTATTCAGTCCATGCGCCAATGGGAAAAGCTGCCGGACAGCACACTGCTGCGTGCGGCTTCCTCGTATGTCGCCATAACCGATGGGCTTATTGACACTGTTACGTCAGGTGGGTCGCCTTGCTCCTTCTGCTGCATATACTGCACAAAGCTGGGCTTAAGCAGCCTGTTGGCAATCACATACTCCTTTGTGGAGCGGTTGAACATACAGAGCAGCATTATCGCGGTGTACTGGCACCATTTCATCGTAAATCTGCCGTTTTCTATTGCGGAAATCCTGTCGCTGGACATTCCGCACCTCTCGCCCAGCTGCACCTGCGTCATTCTCAGCAGTGCCCTGATTCTGGGCAGATGTCCGGCAAGCTCTGTACACATCGCCCTCTTCTCGCTTTCAGAAAGCAGTACCACGATTGATCACTCTCCCTTCGTCCGCGAAAAAAACACCTTTTCTGATAGCTTTGCCTCTCTCGTCCGGCATATACAGGAGGCTAAAGCTATTTATCTCCTTATCAATTTGTTAATGTCCCTCATCGGTTGTGTTTATTATACAACTTCATCAATTATTTTGCAACACATGGGATAAATTCGTAATAATTATTAATATTTACCATGCATTCTGCGCAGTAACAACTCTGTCTGGCGTACTGCATCTTACGGTTGAGAGAATCATCAGGCAATTGATAATGGCGATGTGCTGTGGTAAAATACTGACAAACCGTTTATGGTCTGCTTTATTCTGCCAAACGAAAGGAGAAATAATATATGGAAACCGAAAAGAATTGCGGTGAGCTGCTGGAAAAGGCACGCAAAGTCTTTGCTGACGACGTTTATGCCGCAGAGACCACCGGCATTGTCATTGAAGAGGTGGGCACACGCTACGCAAGGTGCAGCCTTGTGCCTGACAAGCGCCACTTCAACGCTGCGGGGTCGGTGATGGGCGGCGCCATATTCACCCTAGCCGACTACGCATTCGCCATCGCCTCCAACCTTGAGGAGATGAACACCACCTCGCTCACCTCCCAGATTTCTTTCCTTGGGGCGGCAAGGGGCGCAAAACTTTTCGCGGAGGCTAAGTGCATCAAGTCGGGTCGCTCCACCTGCTGCTACGTCATTACCGTCACCGATGAAACAGGGCGCGACATCGCCTCTGTCACCACCACAGGCTTCATTATGCAGCCAAAGGCTTAGGAATATATCTCAGCTAAGGCAGCGGTTAAGGTGAGCAAGCTGCTCCAGTGTAAGCTGCTCCAGACGGGCAGTGCGGGGCAGTCCCATTTCGTCCAGCGCCGCTGCCGCTGCTTCCTTGGAGAAACCGCCTGCAGAAACGGCATTGAGCAGGGTCTTTCTTCTCTGGGAGAAGCCCGCCTTGATCAGACGGCGGAACTGCTTTTCGTCGCCTGCGTCAACGGGGGGCTGCTGCAGCACCTCCAGCTTCATCACCGCGGAATCCACCTTGGGGGCGGGCAGGAAGCTGCCTGCCGAAACGGAGAAAAGCACCGAGGGTACGCTGTGGTAATGCACCGCAACGGTGACTGCGCCACTCTCTCTGCTGCCCACAGGGGCACACATACGCTCTGCCGCCTCCTTCTGCACCATGACGGTTATGCTTTCGATGGGCAGCCGCTGCTCAAGCAGCATCATGATGATGGGAGAGGTAATATAATAAGGAAGGTTGGCGCACACCACCACACGTCGGCAGTCGGAGAAATGCTCCTCGATGAGTGCGGGCAGATTGAGCTTCATGGCATCGCCCCACACCACCTGTGCGTTGGGGTAGGGCTCAAGGTTTTCCTCCAGCAGGGGCTTGAGCCGCTCGTCCAGCTCTATTGCCACAACCCGCTTTGCCAGCTTGGCAAGCTCCACCGTCAGCACACCGATGCCGGGGCCTATCTCCAGCACACCTGTGCTGTCGTCCGCGCCGCAATACTCTGCCATGCGGGGGCACACTGTGGGATTAATCAGGAAATTCTGCCCCAGACCCTTTGAGAGGACAATGCCGTGTCTTTCCAGTGCGCGTTTTACCTCGCCTATATCTGTCAGTTTCTTCATTTTTCTGTAACCTCTTGTGTCTTGATTTTTTACTTAATTGAGAATAACATATTTTTAAGGATTTTCCAACCATTTTTATTTTTCGGGGGTTATATATACAGCAAAAGCAACCATAACGAATAATCAGACAAAAAGGAAGGATGATAATCAATGAAGAGAAAGGCTATAACAATACTGCTTGCACTGCTGATGGTAATGGGTCTGACCGGCTGCAGCAGCACGGAAAGCGACAGCATGGCGATGGAGAATTCCTCTGCCGCCTACGACAGCTATGCCCTTTACGATTCCATGGGAGATTACGCCCCCACGGAAGCACCCGAGGCAAGCACTGTAACAGAGACCACAGACGCTTCCGGGGAGGTCACCGAGGAATTTGAGCGCAAAATCGTGCGCAACGCCGACATCAGCCTTGAGGCTGACGACGCAAGAAAGTGCTACGCAGACCTGCTTGCCTTTGCCCGCTCGGTGGGCGGCTACGAAAGCTCCTGCTCTGTCAATGCCCGCGAGAGTGAGTATTCCGACTATGTCTACCTCAACGCCGTGATAAAGCTGCCGCCCGAGCAGCTTGACGCCTTTATGAACAAGGCAGGCGAGGTGGGCACTGTCACCAACTCCTCTGTCACCAGTGACGAGATAACCGCCGAATACTATGACGTGCAGACCCGTCTCACCTCCCTCACCGCCGCACTGGACAGCTACTACACCCTGCTGGAAAAGGCAGAGACCATCGAAGAGGTGCTCTCCATCCAGACCCGCATTGACGAGCTTGTCACCGAGATTGAGGTGCTGAAGGGCACCCTGCGCTTGTACAACTCCATGGTGGACGAATCCACTGTGAACATCTACATCTCCCAGTACAACGAAGTACCCGCAGAGGAAAAGGAATACGAGTGGGATTCCCTTGATGCCCCTGCTGTGGGCAAGCTTATCAAGAACGGCTTCCTCGGCGTGTGCAACTTCCTCTGGTCGCTGCTGCAGTGGCTGGCGATTATAATTATCTCCGCCTCTCCCCTGCTGCTTGTTGCTGGCATAATTCTTTTCTTCGCCCTGCGCGCAAGGAAAGCCCGCAAACAGCGTCAAAAGGAAACCCCTGCCCCCACCGCTGCCGCACCGGCAGAAAAGGCTGCGGAAGGCTATATTCCGCCCGCTGAAGCCATTCAAAAGTAACAGTTTTGTGATATTCTTTAAAAGCAATTAACCCGCCGCACTCTTGACAAACCCCCTTGATGGCTGTAATCTAGTTATTGTACAATTTTGCACTGCATATTGATATAATTACTGATACAGTCAGAAAGGGGGATTTGTATGTGGTGGAAAATACTGCTTGCAGTCCTTTTGGGAGCGTATTTTGTCTCTCCCGTTGATATTTCCGTCGCACACATCAATGTTGATGACATAGTCGCACTGGTCGGCTCCATTTCTTCCATCGTTGCCGCTGTTTCTCAGCACAAGAACAGGGAGGCCATCGAGCAGAAGAAGGCCGATGACCGCCTCAAATTCTGACACACAAGCATTTTCTCAGGAGGATTACTGCCATGAGCAAGAAGGTTATTCTAACTATTGACAGCACCTGCGATCTCAGCGAGGAGCTTATCCAGCAATATAACATCGACGAGGTATTCCCGCTGCACGTTCTTTACGGCGACCAGTCCTTTGACGACGGCATCAATATGTTCCCCGATGAGATTTATAAGCGTTTCTATGACAGCGGAACACTTCCCACCACCGCAGCCATAAGCATCGGTGAGTATCTTGATCATTTCCGTCCCTATGTGGAGAATGGCTGTGAGGTAATTCACATCAGCCTTGGCTCTTCGCTTTCCTGCTCCCATGCCAACGCCCGCGCCGCCGCGGAGATGCTTGAGGGGGTCTACGTCATAGATTCCCGCGCCCTTTCCACCGGCTCCGGTCTTATTGCGCTGGAGGCTTCCGACCGCATTGCTCAGGGTATGTGCGCAAAGGACATCGCTGACGAGCTGAACAAGCTGACCGACAAGAATCACGCCAGCTTTATCCTTGATACTCTCCGTTTCCTCGCTGCCGGCGGACGCTGCTCCGCAGTTGCCGCATTCGGCGCAAACGTACTGGGCATCAAGCCCAGCATCGCCGTTGACAACGCAAAGTGCGGCTCAATGGGCGTTGCCAAGAAGTTCCGCGGAAAGTTCCCCGCCTGTGTCGAGCAGTATGTCAACGATCAGCTTGATATGTACAGCGACATCGTGCCCAAGCGTATATTCATCACCCATTCCGGCATTGATGAGGCCATCATCGAAAGCGTTCGCGCCATTCTCAAAAATCGCGGCAACTTCGAGAACATCTATGTCACCCGCGCCGGCTGCACCATCTCCTCCCACTGCGGTCCCAACTGCATCGGCGTGCTGTTCATGACAGAGAGCTGATTTGCCCGGGATATAATATTGTTTACAAACCGCTCCGTTAAACGGGGCGGTTTTTCTTTGGATATGCTTTGCTGCGCAGTCTTACGCCCTGCCTCCCCAAAAAACAGCAGCGAACAGCCCGGCATGCAACCCCCACCATATCCCACCGTATTTTTCCAAAAAGCAATTGACAAAGCCGCCTGCAGCGTGTATACTTGTGTACATGTATACAGGTATACACGTATACACAAACCTACGAAAGGCGGTCATACCAATGCTTGAACTTTCTCCGCATACCAATCTGCTGGAACAGAAGATATACAAATACTCCCTACAGGAAGTAGAAGAACCCAACCTCTACCGTGAGGTCTATCCCTACACCGCAGTACCGAAGATTCCCTTTAACCACCGCGTGGTGCCCATCGGTATGCCGGAGCATATCTACATCACCGACACCACCTTCCGCGACGGTCAGCAGTCTCAGGCACCCTACTCCGCCGACCACATAGTGGAGCTGTTCAAGCTCATCTCCCGCCTTTCCGGCGAGAACGGCATTATCCGCCAGACCGAGTTCTTTGTCTACAGCGAGAAGGACAGAGAAGCCATCTCCCGATGCATGGAGCTGGGGCTGAAATTCCCGGAGATTACCACATGGATTCGCGCCACCCCCAACGATTTCAAGCTGGTGCGCGACATTGGCATCAAGGAAACCGGCATACTGGTCTCCTGCTCCGACTACCACATCTTCAAG